>DASZFX010000103.1:0-10629 GCA_035939375.1 Roseiarcus sp. | reverse complement strand
GACCCCCGCCAGCGGCGCGATCGGCAAAAGCGAGTTCGGCTTCAACGCCGGCCTACCGATGTACGCGCAGGATATGACCAAGGCCAAAGACTATCTCGCCAAGTGCAAATACAAGACGCCCGATGAGCGCAAGATCGATATTACCTGGATCACCGAAGTTCCTTCCGAGGAAAAAATAGCGCTGTTGATGAAGGCCAACTTCGATCCGCTGGGCTTTCAAACAACAATCAAGGGCTCGCCCTGGACGCTCTATACCCAACAGGTCACCAAGCCCGACAGCACGCCGTCGATCTCGGAGGTCTATATCGACGCCCCGACGCCCGACCCTGACTCGATCCTCTACAACATGTACAGCTCCAAGTCGCCGCCGACCTGGGAATCGGCGTCGCATCTCAGCGATTCTGAAGTCGACAAGCTGCTCGACTCCGGTCGAACTGAAAACGATATCGCCAAGAGAAAGGCGATATACGAGAATCTGGACGCTCGGCTCGATGCGGTGGCGCCTGCGATCTTTGCGAGCGAAGTCAGCGGCGTGTTCGTCGGCCTCAACACCTTCAAGCTGCCGCCCTTCGAGGACGATTCCAAAAGGTTCTCGGCGGAGGAATACGGACTTCAATTCCGCCTGGTCGAAATGACCAAATAGGCGCCGCCATTCTTTCTCGACCCGTCGGCAGGCCGCGGCGCCTGCCGACGCTTCCCTTCCGACGCCGAGCATGACAGCGCCGATGTCGCCGCTCCTTAAAACTCTGATCCATCGCCTGATCGCCTCGCTCGTGGTCCTGGCGGGCGTCTCCATGCTGATGTTTCTGATCGCCCGCGTCATTCCCGGCGATCCAGCCCGGATCGCGCTGGGTCCCAACGCGACCGAGGCGCAGGTGCAGGCGTTGCGACACGAACGACATCTCGACGAGCCGATCCCCGTGCAATATTGGGAATACATACGCGAGCTGGCGCATGGCAATCTCGGCAACTCGCTCTACAGCAATCGGCCGGTACGGGTGGATATCGCTCAATATTTGCCGGCGACGCTGGAGCTTGTTTTCACCGCTGGACTGATGATGACGCTGATCGGCATTCCGGTCGGCGTCCTCTCTGCCCGCTACCGCGGGCGTTGGGGCGACCATATCGGCCGGATCGCCTCGATCATGGGCGTATCGACCCCGGCCTTCGTCTGGGGCGTCATCTTGCAATTGGTCTTCGCTTATCTCTGGCGTCTCTTCCCGATCGAGGGGCGCCTGACCGCGACCTTACCGGCGCCGCCGTCGATGACCGGCTTCGTCCTCATCGACGCGGCTCTCGCCGGCGACGGGCGGGCCCTGGTCGATGCTCTTCATCATCTCGTACTGCCGGCGCTCGCCCTGGCGATGGCCGGCATCGGCCAAACCGCCCGTCTCACCCGCGCGAGTATGGTCGAGACCTATCGCAAGCCGTTCATCGAAATGGCCAACGCCTACGGCTTTCCCGAATCGCGCATCGCCAACCGCTACGCGTTCCGACCGGCGCTGGTCCCCGTTCTGACGATCCTCGGCCTGGATCTCGCCGCGTTGCTCGGCAACGCCTTCCTCGTGGAAAGCGTGTTCGGCTGGCCGGGCCTTTCGCGCTATGGCGTCGAGGTGATTTTGCACAAGGATCTCGACGCCATCGTCGGCACCGTACTCATCATCGCCACGGCGTTCCTCGTCGCCAATATCGCGGTCGATCTGTTGGTGGCTCTGGTCAACCCGCGCATCCGTTTTGCCGGGGGGCGATCATGACATTCATCTCGGAGTCGCCGGGATGGCGGGCCTTCCGGCGGAACCCGACGGCTTTGACCGGGCTCGCCCTGGTAACGCTGGTTGTGTGCGCCGCCCTATTCGCCGATCTGATCGCCCCCTATCCGAGCCACGCTGGACCCGTGGGCGATTTTACCGCGATGAGCGCGCAGCCAAGCGGCCAATATCTCCTGGGAACCGACACGATCGGTCGCGATCTCTTCACCCGCATCATCTACGCCTATCGTCTGTCGCTTGAAATGGCGATCGTCGTCCTCGCGATCGCGACGCCGATCGGCGTCGTGGTCGGCCTCCTCGCCGGCTATCTGGGTCCGGCGTGGAGCTACGCCCTGATGCGCCTCACCGACGTCTTCTTGTCGATTCCGCCGTTGGTTTTGGCGATGTCGATCACCGGATTCCTCGAACCGAGCGCGATTCACGGCATGATGGCGATCACCGCAATGTGGTGGCCATGGTACGCGCGCCTCACATATAACCTGACGCGCGCCGAAAAGCAGGAGGGCTATGTATTGGCGGCCGAGACGGTCGGGGCGAGCCTGCCGCACATTCTGTTCCGCGAAATACTGCCCAATTGCATGCCCGCGATCCTTACCAAGATGACGATAGACGTCGGTTTCGTCATTCTGATCGCTTCGTCGATGTCGTTCCTGGGCCTCGGCGCCCAGGCGCCGACGCCCGATCTCGGTTCGATGGTCGCCGACGGCGCAAAATATATGCCCGACTCCTGGTGGCTGACGGTTTTTCCAGCGCTGGCGATTCTGATCGTGGTCATGGGATTCAATCTGCTTGGCGATGGCTTGCGCGAGGCTGCCGATGTCCGTCGCTAGCGCCGGCGTTGTCGGCAAGGACAGCGCCGTCGTTCTCGGCGTGCGAAACCTTCGCCTTTCATTTTCAGCTTTGCGCGGACCGGTCGAGGTGTTGCATGGCGTCTCCTTGCATGTTCGGCGGGGCGAGAAAGTGGCGCTGGTCGGCGAATCCGGATCGGGCAAATCGACGATCGCCCGCCTCGTCCTCGGCCTGTTGCAGGATGAGGAGGTCGCGGCGATCGGCGGATCGGTGCGGCTTGGCTCGCGCGAAATCCTCGGCGATCAAACCGCCATTCGCGCTGCGCGCGGCGACCGTGTTGCGATGATCTTTCAGGACGCCGTCTCCGCTTTCAATCCCACCTTCCTCATCGGCGACCAATTCCGCGAAGTCCTGCGGCGCGGCGACCCTAAGATATCGAATTCGGAAGCTCTTCGTCGCGCCCGCGCCGCATTGGCCGACGTCTATCTCCATGAGCCGGATCGGGTGCTCGGTTCTTATGTTTTTCAATTATCGGGCGGCATGAGTCAGCGCGTGATGATCGCGCTAGCGCTCGCCAACGACCCGGAGCTCTTGATCGCCGACGAACCCGGCAGCAGTCTCGACGTCACGGTTCAGGCGCGAACGCTCCATTTGATGAACGAATTGATCGGGCGCCACGGCGCCTCCGTCCTGTTCATTTCGCATAATCTCGGCGTGGTGCGTGAATTCGCCGACCGCGTCTACGTCATCTATCGGGGCAGGATCGTCGAGCACGCGACCGCCGCGCAACTCTTTGCCGACCCTCGTCATCCCTATACGCGCGCCTTATTGGCCGCGATCCCCAAGCTTGACCGCACCCGCCTTCCCGACACGCCCGAGACGAGCCCGAGCTTCGCCGATCCGCTGATCGAACATGCGGGCTGCAGCGAACCGCCGCCGGCGAGCGCATGAGCGAAATGTTTCTTTCCGTTGAGCGCGTAACCAAGCGCTTTCGCTCGGCTGGCCGCGACGTGACGGCGCTGGATGACGTATCGATCGCGGTCGAGCGTGGCGAATGTCACGCAATCATCGGCGAATCGGGCTCCGGCAAATCGACTCTCGGCGGCCTCATCCTGGGATTGTACGAGCCGACGTCCGGATTGGTGCGCTTCAAGGGCGAGGCCTTGAGCAAGCGGCGGCCTCTTCGGCTTAAACGCGCCATTCAACTGATCCAGCAAAATCCGCTGTCGGCGCTGAATTCCCGCCGCACGGTGGGGCAGTCGGTTCGCTTGGCGCTCGATGTCCACAATATCGGCGAACGATCGCATCGCGGCGCTCTGGTCGCCAAATTGCTCGGCGAGGTCGGCCTTCCCGCCGACTATGCCGGCCGTTCGCCGCAGGGCCTGTCGGGCGGCGAGCGCCAGCGGATCGCGATCGCCCGCGCGCTGGCCTGCGAACCCGAATTGCTTGTCCTCGATGAGCCGACCTCGGCGCTCGACGTCTTGGTCCAGGCGCGGGTGTTGCAATTGCTGGCGCGTATTCGACGCCAACATGGCCTCACCTATCTGTTTATCACCCACGATCTGGCGGTCGTCCGCGGCGTCGCCGACCGCGTCAGCGTCTTCCAGAAAGGGCGTTTGATCGAAACAGGTTCGACCGACGAAATCTTCGCTGCGCCGCAGGACGTCTATACGCGCCGGCTGCTCGCAGCCATTCCCGTGGTGAGCGAAGAAGAGGCGAAATTCCGCGATCGGTTCCGCGCCGAAATTGATGTCGAGGAGGCGGAGGATTGACGCGGCCAGCCGGCTTTGACGATCGGCGGGCGCCCGCGCCGCCCCTCGACCCGACTTCAACGGCAATTGCTCCCCGCCGGCCGCTCTTGCGCGACCACGGCGTCGGGGAGAGACTAGGACCCCGAAATCCCGAAGCCAAGCCCGATGAAAGCCGGCGCGCCGAGAGCGAAAAGTCCTCAAGGGATACGCCAGCGCTGAGCCATTGCAGAGTAGAGGCGCCCATGACGGAGCGGATCTGGCCTAATTTTCTTGCCGCCCTTGCCGCCGGCAAGCAGCCGGCCGCCACTCTTGCCGCCCTGCAAGACATCTTTCGCGAGGAGGTCGGCGCCAAGCTCTTCACCGTCCTGACCTTCGATGCGGCGACGGGTCTTTCGCAACGCGTGCATACGAGCCATCCCAAGGAATATCCACTGTCCGGCGTCAAGCCTCTCTCGGTCGGCCTCTGGTCGCGCACCGTCATAGACGAACGCAAGACGTTCGTCGCCAATAGGATCGAGGCCATCGCCGAGGTTTTCCCGGATCACGAACTTATTCGCTCGCTCGGCTGCGAGTCCGTCGTGAACCTTCCGGTCGTCTTTGCCGATACGGTCATCGGCACGGTGAATATTCTCGACGTCGCCGGCTACTACACGCCCGATCGCCTCGTCAAAATTGAACGCCTTTCACCCTTCGCCGCAACAGCGCTCATCGCGACCCGGCTCGCCGAGCGGGCGGGCGAGGCCGCCAAGGACGATTGAACATGACCAGCGCCATACGCGTCGCCACCGATGTCGGCGGCACTTTCACCGATCTCGTCTATTTCGAAACCGACACGGCGACCGGGCGGCAAACGATCCGCACCGCCAAGGTCGACACGACGCCGCCGAATTTCGAAGAGGGCGTGCTCAATGTTCTCGCCAAAGGCAAAGTGGACATCGGATCGGTCGCCTTCTTTGCGCATGGCACGACGGTGGTCATCAACGCGTTGACCGAACGCAAAGGCGTCAAGACAGCGCTGATCACCACCGAAGGTTTTCGCGACGTGCTCGAGATCGCGCGGGGCAATCGCCCTGACTTCTTCAATCTCATGTACGAAAAGCCGAAGCCCTTCGTGCCGCGGCGCCTGCGCCGCGAAGCGCCCGGCCGCATAAACTACCGGGGCGAGGAGACGGCGCCGCTCGTCCTTTCTGGGCTGCCGGCCATTCTCGACGACTTTCGCGCCGATGGCGTGCGGGCGATCGCAATCTGCCTGCTGCACGCTTACGCCAATCCCGCGCATGAGCAGGCGCTCGCCGACGAGGTGCGCCGATTATGGCCAGAGGTCGCGGTCGTCGCGTCGCACCAGATCACCCGCGAATGGCGCGAATATGAGCGCACCAACACGACCGTGCTCTCAGCCTATGTGCAACCGATCGCCGAGAGCTACCTCGAGCGCCTGGAGCGCGGCCTCGCAGCCCATGGCAATCGCGGCCAGCTCTACATCATGCAATCGAATTGCGGCGTCGACTCGCTCGCCGCGACAAAAGCGATTCCGATCACCATGGTGGAATCAGGCCCGGCCTCCGGCTTCTGGGGCGCGGCCGAACTTGGCCGAATCATCGGCGAGCCCAACGTTCTGGCGCTCGACATCGGCGGCACTACGGCCAAATGCTCGCTGATCGAAGGCGGCCACGTCAAGATCATGACCGACTATTGGATCGAGCGGAGCCGGCGCTCGTCCGGCTATCCGGTCATGGTGCCGGTCGTCGACGTCGTCGAAATCGGCAATGGCGGCGGCTCGATCGCCTGGGTCGACGATTTCGGCAAATTGCACGTCGGACCGCAATCGGCCGGCGCGCTTCCCGGTCCCGCCGCTTACGGACGCGGCGGCGTCGAGGCCACCACGACCGACGCCAATATCGCGCTCGGGCGCATCAACAAGGACTATTTTTTCGGCGGCGAGATCAAAGCGGACATGGGCGCTGTCGAGGCCGCGCTCGGCCGTGTCGCCGAGAAGCTCGCCGTCAGCCCTATCGAGGCGGCGCGCGGCATCGTGCGCATCGCCAACAACAATATGATCAATGCGCTGAAGCTGGTCTCGCTCAATCGCGGCTATGATCCGCGCGATTTCACGCTCGTCGCCTTCGGCGGCGGCGGCGCGATGCACGCCGCGGCGCTCGGCGCCGAGCTTGGCGTCAAAAAGGCCGTGATCCCGCGCGGGGCCCCGGTGTTCTCCGCGTGGGGCATGATGATGTCGGACTTGCGCCGCGACTATTTTATCACCCGTCTGATCGAGACCGCCGGCGCCGACGTTTCGACCGTCGCTGCATCTTTGAGCACGCTGATTGAAGAAGCCGCTTCACGCGCCACCGGGCAATTCGCTGCGGAGGGCGTCGAGCGCGAACGGGTCAAGCTGACCCTGTTCTTGAAGTGCCGTTACCAGAACCAGGAGCATTCCGTCGAAGTGGAGCTGAGCTACGGGCCAATTTCCGGCGAAACAGTCAAAGACCTCATCTCGCGGTTTCATGCGGTATACGAACGCGAATATACGTATAGGCTCGATGCGCCCGTCGAGATCGTGGGCTTGCACCTCGTCGCCTCCGCCGAGGTCGGCAAGCTGCAACTCGCGCCGGCGCCCAAGACCGGCGCGACGCTGGCGGCGGCCCGCAAGGCCCATCGTATTGTCGACTATGCGCTGGAAGGGGCGCATGAAGCCGACATCTACGATGCCGAACGGCTGGAGCCCGGCATGAGTTTCGCCGGCCCGGCGGTGATCGAGGACCCGGCGACGACCGTCGTCGTCCATCCTGGCCAGAGCGTCTCTATCGACGATTACGGCAATGTCCATATCGAGATGGCGCGGTGAGGAATCCCATGCAGCCGAGCGAAGATCCCGTCACCTTCGACATCATCCAGAACTCTCTGGAGGCCATCGCCGACGAGATGTTCGCCGCGATGCGCAAGACTGCGATGAGCGCGATCATCTATGAGGTGCTCGATCTCGGCACCGGCATCACCGACACCGCCGGCGAGATCGCGGCGTCCGGCGCGGGCATTCCCGCTTTCATCGGCGTGCTCGACAAGGCCGTGAAGGCGATCCTCCGCAAACATCCCCCCGAGAGCATCGTCGCCGGCGACGTCTTCATCGTGAACGACCCTTACGACGGCGGCGTCACCCATCTCAACGACATCGTCCTCGCCATGCCCGTGCTCGTCGAAGGCGCGCTCGTCGCCTGGACCGCGACCATCGCTCATTTCAACGACGTCGGCGGCATGGTGCCGGGCTCCCTTTCGACGGAAGCCTATGAAATATTCCAGGAGGGTTTGCGGCTGCCCGCCGTAAAGATCATCGCCGCGGGCCAGCCGAATGACGCCCTGATCGCCGTCATGACCGCAAATTCGCGCTTGCCAGCTTTTCTCGAAGGCGATTTGTGGTCGAGCATCGCTGCTGTGCGGATCGGCGAACGGCGGCTGTTGGAGCTTGTCCGGAAATACGGCAAGCCGATGTTCCAGTCGGCGATCAAGCATTTCATGGACTACGGCGAGCAGGTTTCGCTCAAGGCGTTGCAAGCGCTGCCCAAGGGGCGCTTTGAACTCGCCGAGGAGCAGGACGACGGTTCGATCTACAAGGTCGCGATCGAGATCGCCGACAAGAGCCTCACGATCGATCTCAGCGACAATCCCGATCAAATGCGCGGGCCGAGCAACGCGAGCCGCGACGGCGTCGTCGTCTGCGCGCAAATGGCGTTCAAGGCTTTATGTGCGCCCGATGCGCCGGCGAATGGCGGCTCGTTCCGTCCCTTACGCGTGATCACGCGTCCAGGCTCGGTGTTCGACGCGCGCGAACCGGCGGCGATCGGCTTCTACTTCGAGGTCGAGGTCCGCGTCTTCGACCTAATGCTGAGATGTCTCGCCCCGCATATGCCGAACCTTCTGCCCGCCGGCGGCTTCGCCTCGATCTGCGGCACCGTGATCGGCGGGCCGCATCCCGACACTGGTCGTCACTATACGATCGTCGAACCGCAGCTCGGCGGCTGGGGCGCCATGCGCGGGCGCGACGGCAACAGCGCGATCTTTTCCGGCTTTCATGGCGAGACGTTCAATTGCCCGGCCGAAATCGCGGAGGCGCGCTACGGGCTGGCCGTCGATCGCATGATGTTGAACCAGGAACAAGGCGGCGAGGGACGCTGGCGCGGCGGCAAGGGCGTCGAAGTCGCCTATCGCGTGCGCGCCGACGGGAATTTCATGACCGTCGGCTATACCCGCTCGCGCATTCCCCCGTGGGGCCTCGAAGGCGGCGCCGACGGGACGCCCAATTACGTCGAGGTGATCCGCGCCTCTGGCAAGCGCGAACGCTATTCGCTCGCCTCCGGCGTTATCGTCAATCGCGACGACGTCATCCGCATCGTGACCGGCAACGGCGGCGGCTACGGCGATCCGAAAGAGCGGGACCGGACTGCCGCGCGCGACGACATACGCAACGGCTATATCGCCGGAAATCGCGCGCGGGACGTCTACGCGCTCGAGAGCTGAAACGCCAAAGAGAATAGGAAAGCGCAGATGGCGTCATACCTCTTCACCGGCGGGCGTTGCCTCGACCCCAGCCGGGGCGAGCTTCTCGATGGCCTCGACATCCTCATCGAGAACGATCGTATCAAAGAAGTTTCCGAGAGTCCGATCGCGGCCGCGAAGGCGGATCGCATCGATCTTGCCGGCAAAGTGCTGATGCCGGGCCTGATCGACTGTCACGTCCACGTAGTCGCCGCCCTCGTCGACCTTTCCGCCAACGCCATGGCGCCGTCTTCGCTCGCAGCGCTCCGCGCATCGCGGATCTTGAGAGAATTGCTGATGCGCGGCTTTACGACCGTGCGCGACGCCGGCGGCGCGGACCACGGTCTCGTGCGCGCGATCGACGACGGCCTTGTCGAGGGGCCCCGGCTCGTGATCAGCGGCAAGGCGCTCAGCCAGACCGGCGGGCACGGCGACGGCCGCGCCCGTTCGAACGACCGCGAGGTGAGCTTCTCCGAGAGGGTTGGCGCGCTTTCGCGCCTCGCCGATGGCGTTGACGGCGTGCGCAAGGCCGCGCGAGAAGAGATCAAGGCCGGCGCGCAATTCGTGAAAATCATGGCCAATGGCGGCGTCGCCTCGCCGAACGATCCGATCCATGCGCTCGGCTATTCGCGCGACGAGATCAGGGCCGTCGTCGAGGAAGCGGCGAACGCTGGAACCTATGTCGCCGCGCATCTTTATACGGACGAGGCGATCGCACGGGCGGTTGAATGCGGCGTCCATTCGCTCGAACATTGCAATCTCATCCAACCCGAGACGGCGCGGCGCGCTGCCAAAGCCGGCGCGGTCGCAGTGCCGACGCTCGTAACCTATGAAGCGCTGGCGAAGGAGGGCAAGACTTTCGGTCTCGGCCCCGAATCCGTCGCGAAAATCGAGACGGTCCGCAAAGGCGGACTAGCCTCGCTCGAGATCATGCGCGCCGCCGGCCTGCCAATGGCCTTCGGCTCGGATCTTTTGGGCCCGCTGCAACGCTATCATTGCATGGAGTGGGAGATCCGTGCGCGCGTCCTGCCGGCCGCCGAGATCATCGCTTCGGCGACTCTCGTCGGGGCCAAGCTCTGCAAGCTCGAAGGGCTTGTCGGAGCGATCACGCCCGGCGCATTCGCCGATCTCATTGTCGTCGACGGCGATCCGTACCGCGACATCGGCCTCCTGCAACAGGACGGCGCCCATATGGCGGCGATCATGAAAGGCGGCGTCTTTCATAAGCGAACGCTCTAGGGCGCCGTCGTTTCAGGCGGACCGTGATCGGCGCTCCCCCATCCGCCGCCCTGCGCCGTGATGATGCGCACGACATCGCCTGTCGCAAGCTGCAGGCCCGAGGCTAAGGCGTACGTTTCGCAATTCCCGTCGCCGCGATCAATTTCAACGCGGTTCGTCGTACCTGGCGCGCCGCCGGCAAGGCCCCAGACCCTCTGTTTGTGTCGGGAATAGCCGATCGAAATCTCCGTCTCCGGGCCGCCGATCGCGAATTCCTTGACGAGACCGCGGCCCCCGCGACGGCGGCCTTCGCCGCCCGGCTCGTCATTGAGCGAGAGCCGCCGATAATCGAAGCCGTAGCGCGCTTCGGCGATCTCCACGGGACAATTGAAGGTCTCGCCGTGGCTGGAGGAGAACTGGGCGTTGGCGCCGTCGCGCGTCTGAGTTGCGCCCCAGCCGCCCATTTGCGGTTCGACCATCGTGAATCGCCGTCTCGTTTGCGGGTGACGCCCGGCGATCACCGTGCCGCAGATCGAGGCGAAATGGCCGGCGGGAAAGCGCTCGGGCGCCGC
>DASZFX010000102.1:0-12084 GCA_035939375.1 Roseiarcus sp. | reverse complement strand
GGGAACAGGATCCCGCGGCGATCGAGGCGGAATTTCGTGGCCCCAAGGGAAGGGAGTGGTTGCTTCGGTGGTTGCCGGCCCGGGCGCACGACAACGGCTTTTTCGTTCTGTTCAGCAACGGCGTTGGCGATGACGACGGCGAGGTTCGCACCGGCAACGCCATGATCATCGATCCCTACGGGCGCATCTTGTCCGAGACCTGGAAAGCGCAAGATCAACTTGTCGTCGCCGATCTGGACCTGGACCTTCTGCCGATGTGCACCGGGCGACGTTGGATCCGTGGGCGCCGTCCCGAACTCTATCATCTCTTGACAGAACGGCTCGGCCACGAGCTTGATCCGCGGGAAGCGCGATTTTCTGACGCTCGCGTGGCGCCGATCGACCATTCTGATCGGCAAGGCGGCTCGAAAGGATAGGACAATGGCGAAGCTTGGCCTGCTCGAACGGCTCGCCGCGGGACCGGTGATTTGCGCGGAAGGCTATCTGTTTGAATTGGAGCGCCGCGGCTATTTGCAGGCGGGCGCCTATGTCCCGGAGGTCGTTCTCGACTTTCCTGAGCAGGTCGAGAACCTGCATCGCGACTTCCTTCGCGCCGGCTCCGATGTGATCGAAGCCTTCACTTATTACGCTCACCGCGAAAAGCTGCGGCTGATCGGTCGGGAAAGCGATCTCGAGCCGATGAACCGCGCGGCGCTCGCCCTGGCGAAAAAGGTCGCGGCGGAGGGTGATGCGCTGGTAGCGGGCAATATCTGCAATACCAATATCTACACCCCCGGCGACAGCGCCGTCGGCAAACAAGTGCGCGCGATGTTCGAGGAGCAGGTCGGATGGGCTGTCGAAGCCGGCGTCGACTTCATTGTCGCCGAGACGATCTCCTGGCTTGGCGAGGCTGAACTCGCGCTCGATGTGATGCGGCAAACGAGGCTGCCGACCGTCGTCACCTTCGCGCTGCACAAAGACGGCCTTATGCGCGACGGCCTCTCCGCCGACGAGGCGGCGAAGCGGATCGCGGACAAAGGCGCCGACGTGGTCGGGCTTAATTGCGCTCGCGGCCCGCGAACGATGATGCCTTATGTTCGAAAAATCCGCGACGCCGTCGCGGTTCAGGTCGCCGCCTTGCCGGTGCCCTACCGGACGACGAAGGACGAGCCGACCTTCCAATCCCTGACAGAGAAGGATGTGGAATGCGCGCATTGCCTCCCCGAGGGCCGGTCGTTTCCCGTGGGGCTCGATCCGTTCCTGGCGACGCGTTACGAAATTGCCGAATTCGGCCGCGAAGCCTATGCAGCGAACATACGCTATCTCGGCGTCTGCTGTGGGGCCGGGCCGCACCATGTTCGAGCGCTCGCGGAAGCTCTCGGCCGTCGACCGCCGGCGAGCCGCTTCTCGCCGGACATGTCCAAGCACTACGCCTTCGGCAGCGACCCAAGGCTCAAGGCCGAGAATCGCGAATATACAAAACACCTTTGATTGAGACGGCGAGCAGCCTTGAGCCTTCCAAGGCGCCGGGCCTGGACGCGCAGCCGTCCCCTCTGGCCCGTGCCGGTGAGACGATCGAATAAAGCGGCCTGGCGGCCGCCTCGCGCCTCCTTACGCGGCGGTCTCGACGGTAATGACCGGCTCCATCTTCTTGAGCGTCTCGCTTTCCAAATGGCAGGCGATCACGTGATCGGGTCCGAATTCGCGCAAGGGCGGCAAGGTCGTGTCGCAGAGACCCTTGATCATATAGTGGCAGCGGGTCTGGAACGGACAACCCGGCGGCGGGTTCGACGGCGAAGGGATTTCACCGGCCACCACGATCTTGCGCTTATGGACGCTGGTGTCGGCGATCGGCACAGCCGACAGAAGCGCCTCGGTATAGGGATGATAGGGCGGCGAGAAAATCTCCTCGGTCGTGCCGCTCTCCATGATCCGGCCGAGATACATCACGATAATCCGGTCGGCGAGATAGCGTACGACCGAAAGATCGTGGCTGATGAATAGAAGCGTTGTGCGATGCTCCCGCTGGATGTCCATCAAGAGGCCGGTCACGGCGGCCTGGACGGAAACGTCGAGCGCCGAAACTGGTTCGTCCGCGATGACCATCTCCGGATTGCCGGCGAAGGCCCGCGCGATGCCGACCCGCTGCTTCTGCCCCCCTGACAATTGGCGAGGCAGGCGCTTGGCGAAGTCGCGCGGCAGCTTGACGATATCGAGCAGTTGATTGACGCGCTCGTCGATCTTTTTCGGATCGCTCTCGACGCCGAATTTGCGGATCACCCGGCCGATCTGGCCGCCAATCGTGTGGCTCGGGTTGAGCGTGTCGAAGGGATTCTGGAACACCATCTGAAGCTTCGATATCGTCGCCCTGTCGCGACGCTGAACCGAAAGATTCGCCAGTTGGATCTTGCCGAGCTGTACTTTGCCCGCCGAGGCCGGCTCGAGGCCCATCAACACTTTGGCGAAAGTCGATTTGCCACAGCCTGACTCGCCGACGATCGCCACCGTCTCGGCCTCGTGCGCGCGAAACGAGATCTTCTCGTTGGCCTTGACGGTCTTCTTTGCGCCGATCAGCGCGCCCGATTCGACGACGTAATGTTTCGACAGGTCCTCGACCCTGAGAACGACAGCGCCGCGCTGGACGGGCGGGCGCTCGTCCGCCTTCGACTTTGCGGCGGTCCAGTCGATTTCGCTGAACCGCACGCAGCGCACCGCATGGCCGGAGCCCGGCGCGACTTCCAGCATCGGCAGCGGCGGCCGATCGCAGCGCCCCTCGATGAAGTGGTCGCAGCGTGGCGCGAAGAAGCAGCCCTTCGGCCGCGCATAGGGAAGCGGCAATTGGCCGCGGATGGCGACGAGCGGACGTGCGTTCTTGTTTGCTCCGGGAACTGGAATCGAATTGAACAAGCCCCGCGTATAGGGGTGACGCATTCTCTCGAAGACGTCGCGAACCGCGCCGGTCTCGACCGCTTCACCCGAATACATCACGGTCAGCCGGCTGCAGGTTTCGAGAATGAGACCGAGATTGTGTGAGATATAGATCAACGAGGTGCCGAATTTCGTGGCGATCTCCTTGATCAATTCGATGATGCCGGCTTCGACCGTAACGTCCAGCGCAGTTGTCGGCTCGTCGAGCAGCAGCAGGCTCGGGTTGGAGAGCAGCGCCATTGCGATGACGACGCGCTGCTGCTGGCCGCCCGAAATCTGGTGCGGAAACGAATTCATGATGCGTTTGGGGTCGGGGAGACGCACCTGGGCCAGCATGCTTTCGGCGCGCGCGAGAGCCGCCTGCTGCGAAACGCCCTCGTGATATTGCGGCACCTCGGCGAGCTGCTCGGCGATCCTCATCGAAGGATTGAGCGAAGCCATCGGCTCCTGATAGACCATCGCGATTTTAGAGCCGCGGATACGGCGCAGCTCCTCTTGCGTCATGGTGCGCATGTCGCGCCCTTGAAACAGGATCTCGCCGCCGACGATGGCGCCGTTCGCGCCCATATAGTTCATGATGGCCAGCGCGACCGTCGATTTGCCGCAGCCTGATTCGCCGACGACGCCATGCGCCTCGCCGGGCATCAGCTTCAAATTGAAATCGACGACCGCCGGGACTTCGCCCGCTCTCGTGTAATAGGAGACGCAGAGATTGCGGCATTCAAGAACAGGCGTCGGTTCCGTCATCACTCGCTCTTTCCTCGGCCGGTCGGCCGCGGGTCGTAGGAAGGATCAATCGCGCAGGCTCATCTCGCGCAAGCCGTCGGCCAGCAGGTTGAAGCCGAGGATAAGGCTGGAGACGGAGAGCGCCGGAATGATCAGCATATAGGAAAAGCTGACGACCATGGCGACCTTGGTCGATTCCTTGATCATCAGCCCCCAATCGGGATCGGGCGGCTGCAAACCGAGGCCAAGGAAGGTCAGGGTCGTGATCGCAACGGTCGTGTAGCCGAGGCGGAGGCAGGCGTCGACGATGATGGGCCCGCGCGCATTCGGCAGCAGCTCGTAGATCATGACGCGCAGCGGATGTTCGCCGCGCGTTTGCGCAGCGAATATATAGTCCCGGCTTTTCGTGTCGAGGGTGAGGCCGCGCACGATCCGCATGATTGCCGGCGCGGAGGCGAAGGTGACGGCGATGACGATGTTGAAGCCGCTCGGCCCGAGATAGTTGAGGATGAGGATAAACAGAACCATCACCGGAAACGACAGGAATATGTTGCAGATCAGCGAGATGGCCTGATCCCACCAGCCGCCGAGATAGCCGGCGAGCAAGCCGAAGAAGGCGCCGATCGCGTAGGCCACCAGCGTCGCCGAAACGCCCCACACCAGCACCCGCTGACAGCCCCACAGGTCGCGCGACAGCATATCGCGGCCCTTGAAATCGGCGCCGAGCAGGAAGAGGTGATTGTTGGCGTAGGCGCCGATGGGCGCGAAGGGCTTGATCGGCTTGTTCGGATCGATCAACGGCAAGTACGGCGCGGTCACGGCGACGAGCAGCCAAAAAAAGACCAGCGTCGCGCCGATGACCGCGATCGGCGATTCACGCCAGGACGTCACCGCAATATAGTAGAGAGCGAGCGTCGCCGGGATTGCGGGCAGGAGAATGACGTTCCGTGTCGTCTCGGGCATATTGGAGCCGAACATCACGTAAGCGGTCAGCGGGATCCACATGAGGAGGATCAGCGCCAGGATCGGCCTCGGGCGACGCATCTGCAGGCGCAGCGGCAGCGATGGCGCAACTTCGGCAATATTCGCGGCGGTCATCTGCGCTCCCTCAGGCAAACCGAATGCGCGGGTTCAGAAACGTGTAGCCGACGTCGGAAATGATCTGCGATAGGACAGCCACGAACACGGCGACCAGTGTCGCGGCCTGGATGACATAGACGTCGCCGAACAAGGCCGCATCGAGCAGCAGCTTGCCGAATCCGGCGTATTGAAAGAAGACCTCGACGACGACGACGCCCGAAAGCAGCCAGTTGAGCTGCAACACGATGATGGTGAAGGGCGCAATGAGCGCGTTGCGCAAGGCGTGGCGCAAGATGACGCGGCGGTAGGGCAGGCCTTTCAGGACCGCCGTGCGAATATATTGCGAGCTCATAACCTCAGCCATCGAGGCGCGGGTCATGCGCGCGACATAACCGAAATCGTAGAGCACGAGAGTCAGCACCGGCAGGACCAGCGCCCGCCAGTCCCAGCCGTTCACCATTGCGGCGTTGGCCGGCAGCCATTTCAGGGTGAGCGCGAAAATGACGGTGAGAAATATCGCGGTGGCGATCTCGGGCAGGGAGGTCGTGAAAACCGAGATGAAGGACGTCACTCGGTCCTGAGCCGACCCTTCCTTCATTCCCGCAACGACGCCAAAGGTGAGCGACAACGGGATCATCAGCGCGAAGACCCAGAAGGCGAGGACGCCCGTCCTCTCGAGTCGTTCCGCGATGAGCCCGCTGACCGGTTCGTTCTTTTCGAAAGATTTGCCGAGATCGCCGTGCAAAACGGCGCCGACCCAATTGGCATAACGCACGTAGAAGGGCGTATTGAGCCCCTTCTTGTCGAGCCAGGCTTGATAGTCCTTGTCCGATAGCGCGGAGACGGCGAAGCCGCCGAGCTCCGCGACGGCGATCTGTTTCTTGAATTTGTCGCTGTCGAAGATTGCGAAAAGAATGAGCGAGACGACGCCCATGATGAAAACCATTTGCAGCAGGCGGCTGCCAATCAGTTTCAACATCGAACGCCCCTATCCATGAAGCAACCGTACATCCATGCGCTCTCGGGCCGCGTCAGATCGGTCTGGCGCGGCCCGCGTTGGGCCGTTCGGGGCTTGTTTCAGGCCATCCACACCTTGTTGAACTGATGATATTGCGTCGGATGGCCCTCGTAGCCGTTCACCTTCTGGGCGACGATCGTGTAAATCGGCCGGAACAGCGGCAGCACCATCACCGCGTCGTCCTGAAGGATTTTCTCGGCGGCCGCCAATTTCTTCTTGCGCTCCTCCACATCGAGCGTCGCTTCGGCGGCGTCCAGCGCCTTGTCGAACTCGGGATTTGCGTAGTGAGATTCGTTCCATGGCACGCCGGTGCGGTAGCCGAGCGACATGACCATCGTGCCGAGTGGGCGATGCGTCCAGGCGGTGCAGCCGAACGCCGTCTTGTCCCAGATCTCCCAATATTTCGCGGCCGGCATGACGTTTACCCTCAGATTGACGCCCGCCTCCTTCAACTGGTCGCGCATCGCCTCGCAGGCGGTCTGGTGCCACGGGCCGTCCGTATTGCCGACGTCAATCGTCACTTCGAGACCTTTCTCGAAGCCGGCCTCCTTCAGAAGCTTCTTGGCGCCTTCGACGTCCCGCTTCATCGCCGGCAAAGCGAAGTAGTCCGGGTGAACCGGCGCGACATGGTGGTCCTCGCCGACGTCGCCGCCGTCGGTGTAAATCAGGCCCTTGATCGTTGAGTTGTCTACCGTCATCGCGATCGCTTGGCGCACGCGCTTGTCGCTGAACGGCTTCTGATCGACCTGCATACGGCAGCAGATGCATTGCGCGGTGCGGGCCTTGTGGATGACGCCGGGCAGCGATTTGGCGAGATCGACCTGCTCGACATTGAAGTCGTAAACGCCGTCAACGTCGCCGGACGCAAAGGCCGGAAGCTGATTGTCGCTGTCGAAATTGTAATAGGCGATTTCGTCGAGATAGACCTTGCCGCCCCAATATTTGAAGTCCTGGCCGTCCGTGGTTTTGGAGACGCGCTTCAGGATGCATTTATCGCCGACTTTGAATTCGGCCAGCGTGAACGGCCCGGTCCCGATGATCTTTTCGGAAATCGGCGCCTTGAACGAAGGATGCAGGATCGCGGTCGGATAGTTGTAGAGGTCTTCCGGCGCCGACAGCACCGCCTTGTTCATGTGCAGGCGCAGCGTGTATTTGTCGGCGACTTCGATCGCCCCGTCGCTGAGCCCCATGATCGGCGCGCCCTTGTCGTCCTTCTTGCCGGTGTCGTGCAGCATGCCCGTGATGATCGACAGGCCGATGTTGGACGATGCGGTCGCCGGATCGGCCCAGCGTTTCAAGTTCCAAGCGACGTGATCGGCGGTCAGTTCCTCGCCGTTATGCCACATCACGCCCTTGCGGATGTTGAACGTCCAGGTCTTCAGGTCGGGCGAGGCGCTCCAGCTCTCCGCGAGCATGGGCCGCGTGACGTTGTCCGGGCCGGTCATCGACACATATTCGAGAGTGTGACGAACCTGATTGCTGCTCTGAGTCCATGAAAAAGTGGCAGGGTCCTCGAGCTTTTGAACCTGCATCGCGATCTTGAATACGCCGCCGGCCTTGGCCTTGGAGTCGTCGGGCGGGAACGGCAGCGACCCCTCGGCATAGGCCGGCGAGGGCAGGCCGACGAGCGCGTAGGCCGAGGCCGCCGACGCGCCGAGCAGCGCGGCAATGCGAATGAATTCGCGTCGGTCGAGACGACCCGCCTCAAGATGATCGAACGCATTTTGGATGACGGGGTGTTGAAAAACGGGCGGAAGCTTCTGTGACATCGCCTGATCCTCCCAATGAGCGGCAAGTCTTATTTTCTTAGTTCAAACAAGTGTGGCGCCCTTTCCCAGCCGACACAACCCAAACATTTCAAGTGGAAGCCCTCATTTCCGCATGACGGCGAGTATTATTGGCCGCCTCACGCCTCCGCGGCGGAGCGACATTCGCGGTGAGCGCGGCGCATGGAGCGGGCCAGCGCCGCTCCGAGCGAAAGATCATGAATGGATCGAAGATAGGTCTGGAAATCGTAGATCGTCACCGCCGGGCAAGTCTCAAACTCGAAAAAGGTCGGCGCGCCGGTCTCATCGATGCGAAAGTCCATCGAAAAATAGTCGGCGAGGCCCACAAGGCGGGCGAGGCGCTCAGCTTGCTCGGCGATCGCCGCTCGCGCCCGGCGCGACCGCTCGTCCTTTTCCGCACGAAGATCGACCATATCGGGCGTGAAGGCCGCCGCATGGCCGAGGCCGAAGCCGCCGCGTGCGCCTCTCAAGTCTTTCGCTCCTGACAGCGTCTGATTGTCCTTCATCGTCATGAAGGCCCCGCCCGTCTCGCTGCCCGGCTGCTTGACGAGCCGCGCCAGGCCGAGCTGGTCGGCGAACGCGCCTCCGACGTCCATGAAGCTCAAGCGGACGTCGTCGCCTTCAACGAAAGGCTGGACGACAGCGCGATCGCGATAGCGATCCCAAAGGCGCTGGGCGCGTTCGCGGGCCTCGGCCAGGGAGGAACAGCGGCTGTCCGCGAAGATTCCGATCTTTCCGCCAAGCGTGTTCGGCTTGACGAAGAACCCGCGCTCGGACGGATCGAGCCGTCCGAGGCAGGCCAAGGTCTCGCGGCCCTCGAGAAGAAGCGTCGGCGAAATCGTCACGCCGGCGGTTTCGGCCAGGGCCAAACATTGAAATTTGTTCTGGCACAACGCCTGGGCGAAGGGCGAAGAACCATAGCGGGCAACGCCGGTCAGGCGCGCGGCAAACGGCGCGCTCGAACCACGGTAGAAACGAATCCCGTCTGTCTGAGACCAGAGCAATGTTCGGTCCGCGCGGGCAACAAGGGTCGGAAGAAGGTCCGCGAGAGCGTCGAGTTCGACGAAATCGACGGCGGCGCCTTCGGCGGCCAGCGCCTCTCGAATCTCCTCGAAATATTCTGGAAGATCGGCCGACTGGGCGAGGTAGACCGCAATCTCTGCGGCGACGTCCGACCCGAAGCCAAAGCGCCCGAGCCGCGCTTCGCACGACGCCTGCGTTTCATAGACGACGACGACCCTGTCAACTTCTTGGCGCATGATCGACGCCGTCTCTCATTTCTTCGAACGCCTCCAGCGTTCCGCTCGGAAGGCGCGATAGGCTTGGCCGTGAAGTTAAAGCGGCGGCGCGGCGAGAGGTCAACGCGACGTCCGTTTTGCAGTGAAGTCGAATTTCCGACATATTGACGCGGTCGCGAAAATAGGAATCTTCCATGGAAGCGTCGGCCGATGACGGACCCTTCGGAACGCTGGTTTGAGACGACTTCGTTCGACAACGGAATCGTTCGGATCCGCGAACCGGGGGTTGGCCCGCTCGACGGGTGCAACACCTGGCTGGTGATCGGATCGAAAGCGTCGCTGCTGATCGACGCCGGGATAGGGGTCGCGCCTTTGGCGCCATTGGTTTTGCGGAAGTCGCGCGGCCGATTGATCTGCCTGCTCACCCATAGCCATTACGATCACATCGGCGGCGCGCATGAATTCGCGGAGCGCTATATTCACCCGGACGAAGCGGGGGTTCTGGCCAATCCAACGCCCGAAGCCTGCCTATGGCGCGGTTGGTTGAGGCCGGAGTCCTTTCGCTGGCCGCCGTCGCCGAACTTCCGGTTTGGTTCTTATTGCGTGAAGCCGGCGCCGCCGACCCACTTGGTCGCGGACGGCGAGCCGATCGACCTCGGCGATCGCCGGCTCGAAATTCTCCATGTTCCCGGTCATTCGCCCGGCCTCGTTGCAATATTCGAAGCCGCTACGCGAACGCTTTTCACCAGCGATGCGCTCTATGACGGCCGGATGTTCTTCGATTTGCCCCGATCAAATGCGCCAGACGGAAAACGAAGCATCGCGCGCCTCGCGACTTTGCAGGCTAAGACCATCCATCCCGGCCATTTCGAGAGCTTCGGCGCGAGCCGTTTCAGCGAACTGGCGACGATCGCTCTTGGGACCTGACGGATGCGCCGCGCTCCAGGCAGGACCGCGCCAACAACTATCAGCGCCAGTATTTAAGGTCTGATGTCCACGTCGAAGACGTAATCTCGCTTGTGGTTCCTCCCACCCTCATATTTCTTAATGCAACGTTTTCGACGCGCCTTCGACAATACTTGATTCGGACACGCTCCACCGTCCAAACGGGGCTTTGTAACGAATAGTAAAGTTTCATATGCGATTATATACCCTGACCGCGTTACAAATCCTTTAGAGTAAAGGTCGCGGCCATTGGCGCTGGAGCATCGGCACAATGGTTGACATGGCTCGGACGATCGCACGGCCTGTGATCGGCGTCCGCTATCGGCGCCCTTGCGGCGAGGGCCGAAATCTCGGCTCTTGCGGCGCGGCGCCATCGGGCGATAATTGCAAGAGAACGTTTGCGGGAATGAAGGCGCTGCTGCGGCTTTTCCCTCTCCTTGTCCTTACCGCCTGCGGGCCCTCCTCCGCGCAGGAGCAGGACATGACCGAATGCCACAAGATTGCTTCCAAGCGCGCCTCCGTCGACATGGATAGCCGAGTGAGAAGTTGCATGAACGCAAAAGGCTATCACTTCATGGCGGTCCTGGAAGGTTGCGGCGGCGACGACCCCTACGGGAACGCGCGCTGCTACGCCCGCTGAAGGTACGGCCCGTCCTGGCGCGGATTCCGCCGGCTTAGCCCGCAGATCGTTGCTGCGATCGCCCCCGCCGCGGGTCTCCGCCGCCAGGCGCCATCGGGCGAGGGCTGCGGCCAAACCGCCTCTTTCCAAGCGATCGCCGGGCGTCGGATCGACTTTCGTCGCGGTTGACAAGACGCGCCGAAGGTGACGCGCTATGCGCAAAATCCTTCGTGAAAACGTCACGGAGGAGCGCGGTGTTCACGCAAGCCGTGGATCCGTTGGGCAATCTCTCGCTGACCTGCCTCGTCGCGCTAGTCCCGGTTTGCCTGCTTCTGGTTCTCCTCGCCGTCGTGCGCGTGACCGCCTGGGGCCGCGGTGCTGATCGGCGCAGTCGCCACCTTCCTTCTCGCCATCCTCGTCTGGAAAATGCCCCTCGGTGACGGCGCGCTCGCCTATGTCTACGCGCGGCGACCGGCTTTTGGAGCGTCGATTGGATCGTCCTCTGGGGCGTGGTTCTGTCAACACGCTGACGATGACCGGCGTCTTCGAGACGTTCCGGCGCTGGCTCATCGCGCAGGGCACGCTCGATGTGCGCGTGCAGACGTTGCTCTTCGCCTGGGCCTTCGGCGCGCTTCTCGAAGGGCTCGTCGGCTTCGGCTATCCTTGGGCCTTCGTCGCGCCGATCCTGATCACGCTCGGTCTTTCCGATCTCGACGCGATCCGGGTCGCCGCCATCGCCAACAATGCGCCGGTCTCCTATGGCGCGCTGGGCGCGCCGATCATCGCCATCGCGCAAGTGACCGGCTATCCGCTTCTCGCCATGTCTGCGTCCGTCGGCTCGATGGTGGCGATCCTGGCGCTGCTGCCGCCCTGGGTGCTGATCTATCTCGTTTCCGGCCGGGAGGGCCTGAAGGACGGCTGGCCGCTGGCGATCGTCGGCTCCCTGGGTTACATCCCCGGTCAATATCCAGTCGCCGTCTATCTCGAACCGTACCTTCCGGACGTCTCCGGCGCGATCGTTTGCTTCGCCGCGCTTCTTCTGTTGCTGTCGGTGTGGAAGCCGAAGCGGGTGCTCGCGCTACGGCGGCGTTCCCTTGAGCGCCGAGGCGCTGGCCAAGGCGCCCCAGGCGGAGGCCCTCGCTCTCGACGAGCTACTCATCGCCTGAGCGCCTTTCGTCGTGCTGATCATCGTCGTCACGCTCTGGAGCGGCCCATGGTCGCCGCTGCCGAAGATCACCCTGGTTTCCGCAAAAGTCGTGGCGAGCGCGCCCGAGACCAAGACGACGATCGCCGCGGCGTTCAATTGCGCGCCCTTCGTCGTCGGCTCGGCGATTGCGGCTTCGTGGATCATCGTCGCGGCCCTTCTCGCCGCAGTCGGCAAGCTGCGGTCAAACCAACTGGGCGCGATCTTCGCCAAGACCTTCAACCAGACCTGGGACGCGTTCCTGGTTGGAATTTTCATCTTCGGCCTTGCCTATCTGTTCAACTATTCGGGCATGGCCTCCTCGCTGGCTAAGGGCTTTTCCGGGCTCGGCGCCGGCTTCATCGTTGTTGCGCCGATTCTCGGCTTCATCGGCGTCGCGCTGTCGGGCGCAACACATCGATTAATGCGATGTTCGGCAAGTTCCAGGCGCTCGTCGGCGTGCAACTCGGCATGCCGCCCTTGCTGTTGCCGAGCCTCAATTCGATCGGCGCCGAAATCGGCAAGCCGATCGCGCCGCAAACCGCCAGCGTCGGCGTCTCGACGAGCCGTTTCGTGCGCAA
>DASZFX010000101.1:0-2320 GCA_035939375.1 Roseiarcus sp. | reverse complement strand
CCTTGACAGACCTTTCGGCCGGCGCGTTCCGGTCACTGTTCCAAACAATGGCGGCCCGTGGCGTTGGCGTTCGTTTCCAGAGAGCCTCTGCGGTTTAAATTGCGAATCCGATGCGCTAGCAGATCGCCTGCGGCGCCCGGGGGGGCCGGGCCGGCAGAAGTTCAGACAATGGAATAACGATTTGACTTACAAATTCTCGGTCGCCCCGATGATGGACTGGACGGACCGGCATTGCCGGTTCTTCCACCGCATCCTGACGCGCCGGACGCGGCTTTATACCGAGATGATCACCGCCGACGCGGTCGTTTTCGGCCCCCGCCAGCGTCTCCTCGGCTTTGATCCATTCGAACATCCGGTCGCCTTGCAGCTCGGCGGCGCCGACCCGGAACGCCTGGCGCAAGCAACCGCAATCGGCGCCGACTACGGCTATGACGAGGTCAATCTCAATTGCGGCTGTCCGTCCGACCGCGTGCAGAACGGCCGCTTCGGCGCCTGTCTGATGCGCGAGCCGGCCTTGGTCGGCGAATGCGTTGCGGAAATGAATGCGGCCGCGCGCATTGCGGTCACCGTCAAATGCCGCATCGGCGTCGACGAACAAGAGCCGCGCGAAGCGCTTTTTTCGTTCGTCGAAACGGTGAAGGCGGCGGGCGCCGAGGCCGTTGTCGTCCACGCCCGCAAGGCTTGGCTCGACGGCCTCAGCCCCAAGGAGAACCGCGACATCCCGCCGCTCGATTATGCGCTGGTCGCCGAGCTTAAGCGCGCGCATCCGGATTTGCCGATCGTCATCAATGGCGGCGTCAATGATCTTGGCGCGGCGGCCGAATTGCTGCGCCTCGTCGACGGGGTGATGATCGGCCGCGCCGCTTATCAAGCGCCGGAATTGCTGATCGGGGTCGATTTTTTCCTGTTCGGCGCGCCCGCGCCGGTCGCCGACGCCTTTGAAGCGATCGAAATGTACCTTCCCTATGTCGCGGACGAATTGGCGAAAGGGACGCGCCTGCATGAAATGACGCGCCATCTCCTCGGCCTGTTCGCCGGCCGCCCTGGCGCGCGCGCCTATCGCCGGCGCTTGGCGATGCTCGCGCCGCGCCGCGGCGCCGGCATCGACGTCCTCAGCGACGCTCTCGCCGAACTCGCCCGCGCGCCGGCGGTCGACGTCGCCCCGCAGGAGGGGCTCGCGGTCCTCGCGGTCTGATAGTATTTTCTCGTCGCGTGCGTGAGAGGGTTGGGGTGAGCGCAAGTCGTAACCTCGGGAGTGCCGCGAGCGATGTCACCGCGAGTCTTTCATAGAGCCGATATGAGCCGTGAGCTCCGATCCTGCCCCTACTTTGCGCCGTAGGTGAACCTCAGGCCGATCGGCGCTCCATTCGGCGGTCGCGGAAACGGCTGGGCCTTGCCGATCGCTTCATAGGCGGCCGCGTCGAGAGCATGCGACCCGCTTGGGTGTACGATCGTCCGCTGAATGACGCCGCCCATACTGTCGACATTGAAGACGATCGTTCCCTCGAGCTTCGACGATCCGGAATGGACGCCTTCCGGAAAATGTACGCGGGCCATGATCATCCCATAGATGATCGATAGATAGGTCGCTTTCGCTTTTCCCCCGGCGACCGGGGCGGGCTTCGCCAACGCCCCAAAGTCGATGTCGGGCACCGATTCGAAAGTCGGAAATTGCAAGGCTCCAGCAGCGGCAGGCGCGTTGGGTTGGGCCTCGGCCTCCGCATGCTGCTCGGTCTGCGGCGGCTTTTCGCGATTCAACTCGCCGGTCGGCGTCGCCTCGTCGGCGGATTTGTCGGAAGTCGATTGAGCCGCGCTCTGCTGGGCTTGAGCGGCGGCCTCATGCGCTGTTCCGGGCGCCTTTGCTTCATCTGGATTCGGGCTTGGCGGTTTCTCCGGCGTCGGCGTGGGCGGCGCCTTCGCGGCCTTTTCCGGGCCCTCGACCTCGAGCTTTTCATTGTTGGCCGCGCGCGGCGCGTCAGATGCCGGCTTTTCATCGAGAGGCTGCGCCATCGGCTGGGACTCGGGCTTGGCCGGCGGCGCGTCAGGCGGCTTTTGCTCGGGCGGTTCGATGAGGATTTCGACAGGAATCGCTTGCGGCGCAGGCGTGAACGACGGTCGCATCAAATCGTCGAGAACGATCGGCGCGAGCAGGATCGCGTAAATAAGGCAAGCGCCGAGAGGCGCGAGATAACGATTCCGCCCCGGCGCAGCCGATTGGGGCTGGAGGAGACGATCGGCGGGATTTGCGCTGAAACGGATGCCGGGCGAAGCCATCGAAATCATCGGTCGCAAACGGTTCGCCAGCCTACGTCGCCGGAGC
>DASZFX010000100.1:0-3558 GCA_035939375.1 Roseiarcus sp. | reverse complement strand
AAGGAATTTCGCGCGGCAGCGCCTTTTTCGACGGCGTCAATCGCGACGAACTGGTGATGGCGATCCTTCGGCCCGAATGGCGCGCCTTGCGCGGGGGCCCGTCGTAGTCGCCGTCAAGCTGCGGACGGCGCTCACGCCGCCAGCGCCGTCTCCACCAATTGCGCCCAATAGCTCATGCCATAGGGCAGGGCGGCGTCGTTGAAATCATATTTTGGATCGTGCAGGCCGGCGGTGTCGCCATTGCCGATCATGATGAAGGCGCCCGGCCGCGCTTCGAGCATAAAGGAGAAATCCTCAGCGCCCATGACCGGCGGCATGTCGATCGCGACCTTGTCGGCGCCGGCGACCGTTTTGGCGACCGCCGCCGCAAAGTCGGTCTGGTCGGGATGGTTGCGCGTGGTCGGATAGCCGCGCTCGTAGTGGACGTCCACCTTCACTCCCATCGCCGCGCCGACGCCTTGGGTGATTTCGATCAGCCTTCGTTCGGCAAGATCACGGGTGCCGGCCAGGAACGTACGCGTCGTGCCGAGGAGCTGGGCGGTCTGCGGGATGATGTTGAACGCCGTGCCGGCTTCGAACTTTGTCACTGATACGACGCAGGAATCGAGCGGATCGACGCCGCGCGCCACGATCGCCTGAAGGGCGTTGACGATCTGCGCGCCGGCGAGGATCGGATCGACGCAGACCTGAGGATAGGCCGCGTGACCGCCCTGGCCTTCGATATCGATGGTGAAACGGTCGGCGGCGGCCAGAAGCGGCCCCTTGCGAGTTGCGAACGCGCCGACGGGAAGCTTTGGCATATTGTGCATGCCGTAGACCTCAGCGACGGTGAAGCGCTCCATCAGCCCGTCGTCGATCATCGCCTTGGCGCCGCCGCCGCCTTCTTCGGCGGGTTGGAAGATGACGATCGCTTTGCCGGCGAAGTTCCGCGTCTTGGCGAGGTAACGCGACGCGCCAAGCAGCATCGCGGTATGGCCGTCATGGCCGCAGGCGTGCATCTTGCCCTCGACGGAGGATCGATAGGGCAGGTTGGTCGTCTCGTGGATCGGCAGCGCATCCATATCCGCGCGAAGGCCGATTGTCTTGTCGCTCTCGCCAAGCCTGCCGCGGATGACGCCGACGACGCCGGTTTGGCCGATTCCGGTCGCCACTTCGTCGCAACCGAAAGCTTTCAATTGCTCGGCGACAAAGGCGGAGGTGCGGTGAACGTCGTAGAGCAATTCTGGATGGCTATGGATATCCCGGCGCCACTTGCGCGCGTCCTCGACGAATTCCTGAACAGCGGGATTGATCGGCATGGAGGTGGCTCCCTTCGCTGGCCGGCAGCAGGCGCCGGCAGGGGACGCAAAGTCAATGCACATTTGGGCGAGTTGAGGCCGCCGGGCCGCGCCGGCGCGGCTATTTGCGGCGCAACAGGAAGACGGCCTGCTCGCCGAGGAGGTTCCACGCCCACCACGGCAGATTGACCTGCAGCGGACGCCCGAACCCGTCCAAAGCGGCGCTGGCCTCGATCCGGGCCGCGACTTCGCGCGTCAGTTCGACGAAATCGCGAATCGTGCAGAAATGGATGTTGGGCGTGTCGTACCAGGCTTGGCTGAGGCTCGCCGTCACCGGCATGCGGCCCAGGAACGCAAGTTGCGCCCGGATCCGCCAATGTCCGAAATTTGGAAAGGAGACGATGGCGCGCCGCCCGATGCGCAACATTTGTTCGAGCACGATACGGGGCTGGCGGGTCGCCTGTAGAGTCTGCGACAAGATCACAAAATCGAACGCGTCGTTTGGATAGCCGGCGAGGTCTGTATCGGCGTCGCCCTGTACGACGGAGAGGCCCTTGGCGACGCAATCATTGACCCCTTGTTGGGACAATTCGATGCCGCGCCCATCGGCGCCTCGCGAATCGGCGAGGAGGCGCAACAGCGCCCCGTCGCCGCAGCCGACGTCGAGCACGCGCGAACGCGGCTCGACCATCTCGGCGACGCGAACGAGATCGATGCGGGTCTGGGGCGCCGGGACCGTCACAGTCGCTCGCTGATCACCGAGCGGCGGGGGAGGCGGCCGGCAATCCCCTGGCTCGCGCCGCCGAATCAATGAAGCCGCGCGTCGTCGCCATCAAGTCGGGCTCATCGAGCAGAAAGGCGTCATGGCCCTTGTCGGTCTCGATTTCGACGAAGGAGACGGAGGCGCCGCCGGCGTTGAGCGCATGGACGACGGCGCGCGAATCGGCTGTCGGGAACAGCCAGTCGGAGGTGAAGGACACGAGGCAAAACCGCGTTTTCGCGCCTTTGAAGGCGCGGGCGAGCGAGCCGCCGTAATCGGCGGCGAGGTCGAAATAGTCCATCGCCCGGGTCATGTACAGATAGGAATTCGGGTCGAACCGTTCGACAAAGATCAGGCCTTGATGGCGCAGATAGGATTCAACTTGAAAATCCGCGTCGAAGGAGAAAGTGCGCTCGGCGCGGTCCTGGAGCTTGCGCCCGAACTTTCGATGCAGGGCGTTTTCGGAAAGATAGGTGATGTGCGCCGCCATGCGGGCGACGGCCAAGCCCTTGCTCGGGCTAACGCCTTCGGCCAAATAGCGCCCGTTTCGCCACTCGGGATCGGCCATGATCGCCTGGCGCCCGACCTCGTGAAAGGCGATGTTTTGCGACGAATGCCGGGCGGCCGTCGCAATCGGCAACGCGCTGAACACGCGCTCCGGATAGAGCGCCGCCCATTGCAAGACCTGCATGCCGCCCATGGAGCCGCCGGCGACGCAAAACAACGTGTCGATGCCGAGATGGTCGAGAAGCATGGCCTGCGCGCGGACCATGTCGGCGATGGTCACGACCGGCAGGTCCAGCCCATAGGCGCGCCCGGTCGCCGGATTGGTCGACGCCGGCCCGGTCGTTCCCATGCAGCCGCCAACGACATTGGCGCAAATGACGAAGAAGCGCTCGGTGTCGATCGGCTTGCCCGGCCCGACCATCGTTTCCCACCAGCCGCTCTTGCCCGTGACGGGATTGCGATTGGCGACATGCTGGTCGCCGGACAAGGCGTGGCAGATGAGAAAGGCGTTGGTCTTGGCGGCGTTGAGCGCCCCATAGGTTTGATAGGCGATGGTCAGCGGCGCGAAATTGACCCCGGCTTCCATGGCCAGCGGTTTATCGAGGCCGAAACGGACGGCGAGGCTGCTCGGCGTGGCGGCCTCGAGGGTGCTGCCGACGAGATTTGGCGCGGGGCCGCCCAAGCGTCGCTCCTATGGCGTGTTCGGTCTGTCGAACGTGTCGTTTGATATAAGGAATTAACATCGAATTCAAGCGAGAAACGCCAGCTGCGCAGGACATCCGCAACGCTGCTTAACCATGCGTTGGCGATCTTCGAATCTTTGCCGTCGCGATAACCTCTCGCAGGGAGGCCTTGAGGTAGGATCGATGAAAATCGGGAGCGGTCGAAAAGATCGCGTTGCGGAATGAACGCGGGATGGGTCGAACCCGTCGTCGAACCTGCGGTCCTGGCGTCGGGGACGCGTCTCGATGGCGTCGAAGAGCGGAATCGGCAGGATCGCCCGGCACGGTCCGG
>DASZFX010000099.1:0-1756 GCA_035939375.1 Roseiarcus sp. | reverse complement strand
CATGCAAACAATGTGAGAATCCGCCCAGTCGCTCTTAGCCACGATCGATCAAGGTTCGACGCTGCGACACGCGACGGATGTACGCACGAGGGAGGAACAACGAGTGGATCGCGCCTCACTCGCGATCGCGAGCGTTTTTCCTCGCTTCCGCCCGTCCCGCGGTCGCACGGACGATCCAGCCGCCGAAGGCCGGGAACAGTCTCATCGCGTCAACGAACCTGCGCCCGATCCAGGGCAGTTCGCGATAGAGCTCCCATTGGTGATGGTCCCAGGCGCTCTTCGGCCCGAGCCACTGAGCGAGTTCAGCCTCTTGTTCTGGCTCCACCCACGCCTCCCGGACAGGACCAACCTATTCGCTCAAATATGCTCAGGAATCGATGATCGCTACCGCCCTCGTCCAGCCGGCCGAGGCGCGGGCGATCTTCACCGGGAAGCAGACGACTGTGAAGCCGGTCGCGGGCAGGCTTTCGAGATTGTGCAGCTTCTCGAGATGGCAATAGCCGATATGGCGGCCGGCCTTGTGGCCTTCCCAGATCAGGGCCGGGTTCTTCGTCTCGGCGTATTTCTTCGCCGTATGAACGAAGGGCGCGTCCCAGCTCCAGGCGTCCGTGCCGGTCAACCGCACGCCGCGTTCGAGCAGATGCATCGTCGCCTCGCAACCCATGCCGCACCCTGACGGCACATAGTCGGCGCGGCCATATTTTGCGCCGGCGGACGTGTTCACGACGACGATTTCGAGCGGCTTCAGCGCATGATCGATTCGCTTCAGCTCCTTTTCGACATCGGCGGCGGTCGCCACATAGCCGTCTGCGAAATGACGGAAGTCCAACTTCACGCCTGGCTGGAAGCACCAGTCGAGCGGGACCTCGTCGATCGTCGCTGCGCGCTCGCCGCGGTTCATCGTCGGATGGAAGTGCCAAGGCGCGTCGAGATGGGTTCCGTTGTGGGTAGTGAGCGCCACCTGCTCGACGGCCCAGCCCTGGCCGTCCGGCAGGTCCGAAGCTTGCAGACCCGGAAAAAGCGGCAAGATCCCCGCCAGGCTCTGCTGATGGTCGATATAGGCGATCTTCGGACCCGGGCCGAGATCGGCCGGCACATCGTTTTGCAAAGGTACAGAAATGTCGATCAGGCGGCGGCTCATTGTCTCCTCCGTGAAATTCTCGCGGCTCCGCCGCTTACGCATCCTGACGTACGACCTTGTTCTTCAGGACGCCGATTTTCTCGATCAAGAGCTCGATCACATCGCCATGTTCGAGGAAGCGGCCGCTCTCCAGGCCGCAGCAATCGCCGACCGTGCCGGAGCCGAAGAACTCGCCGGCGAAAATCGTCTCGTCCTGCGAGGCGTAGGCGAGAATCTGATCGAAGGAATTGAGCATGCCCGCGGTCGAAGACCGCGCCCTGGTCTCGCCATTGACTCTCACTTCGACTTTCAGCGCTTGCGGATCGCCGATCTCGTCGGGTGTGACGATCCAAGGTCCGAGCACATTGGCGCCGTCGAAACTCTTTCCTTTGGCCGGCCCCAACCTCCCTTGCATCTCCAGGCCCTGCCGATCGCGCGCTGAAAAATCGTTGAAGATCGTGTAGCCGAAAATATGCAAGCCCGCTTCGCCAGGCGGGATATCGGCGCGCGCTTCGCAGGCGCTGGCGGCCTTTCGCGAAAGCGGCGAAGAAGCCTTCAAGGCGGCGATGGCCGCTCCGCTCGGCGAATTGGCGCCGGTCTATCGCCAGATTCCGATCTACTACATCACCAACCGTA
>DASZFX010000098.1:0-7079 GCA_035939375.1 Roseiarcus sp. | reverse complement strand
TATTTATCGGAAACCGGGCCGTAGAAGATCTGGCCGAGAGCGAATCCGACCAGTAAGGCGGAAAGAGACAATTGCGCCCGCGACACGCCGTCGCCCAATCTGCCGCTGATGTCGGGCAGCGAGGGCAGATACATGTCGGTGGAGATCGGACCGATCGCGGTCATCGCGCCGAGCGCCGCGGTCATCGCGATTGAATTGACTCTAAGTCGCATTGGAGGCCGCCGGCGCCGGCCGCGATCCTCTACTATCGAGGCTCACGCGCGCTTGGTCCGAAGCGATGCAGGTCCGCGCCATGCGCCTTGAGCCACGCCTCGGCTCGGTCGGTTTCGGGAAACAGGCGGCGCGTCACGCGCCAAAAGGCGGCCGAGTGATTCATATGGACGAGATGCGCGACTTCGTGAGCAGCGAGATATTCGAGCACGAGGGGCGGCGCAAGAATAAGCCGCCAGGAAAAATTGAGCGCGCCGGTCGATGAGCACGATCCCCAGCGGCTTGTCGTATCGCGCAGCGTGATACGCCGTTTCTGCACGCCAAGCGCGGCGCAATAGCGGGTCGCGGCCGCTTCAAGGTCGCGCCGCGCCTCGCGCTTCAGGAAATCCGTGACGCGGCGCGCCACATGGGCGAGGTCGCCGGCGACGCAAATGGCGGGTCCGCTCTCGGCTTCGAGGGTCCACACGACCCCGCGCGCGCCGGGGCAATGAACGATTCTGTGATCGACGCCGCGCAGCGGCGCAAAGCGCGAAGGCTCGAAAGAGACCGGTTCGGGCAAACGATTGAGGCGCGCGCCGATCCAAGCCGCGTGGCGCTCGGCGAATTCGCGCGCGGCCTTCAAGGAGGCGCGCGCCGGCATCGTGAGGACGACATCGCGCGACGCCGCGCGCACGCGCAACGTGAAACGCCGTGCGCTGCCGAGGCGCTTCAGCGCGATTTGATGGACGGCGCCGCTATGGGCAATTTCGAAATGAGCAACCTGGGCGCGCGGTGCGCCGCTTTGAAAGAGCCGCAGCATGAGCAATGAATAAGCGAGAGCGCGCTGAGTCGCTAGTGCGCCGATGCATCACCGGGGAGAAAATCGCGCTGTTCGAGCGCCTGCAAATGCGGCGGAGCGCCGCACGGCAAAATAATTCCCAAAATAATTCCTTTGAAAGTACGCCTCTTTGCGCGCCGCGCCGCTTTCTTCGCGCTTGATGTGAAAAGGATTTGCGCGTTTAGCGCAAAGCGATCGTCAACGCGGCGTGGGGCTTCAACGCCATCGGCAAACCCGCAGCGATAAAAATGACGGCATCGCATGCCGAGGCCATCTCTTGATTGAGTCGCCCCTGCCAATCGCGAAAATCGCGCCCGAGCGGCGTCGGCGGCACGATTCCGAGGCCGACTTCATTCGAAACGAATATGACAGGTCCGGCCAATGCGGCGACGGCCTCGCACAGCCGTCTCGATTGCGCCGCGACGTCGTCGCCAGCGAATGCGAGATTGGCGAGCCAGAATGTCAAGCAATCGACGACGACCGCCCTGCCCTCGCGCGCTTCGGCGCCGAGCGCGCCGACAAGGTCGCGCGGCGTCTCCAAAGTCGTCCAACCTTCGCCGCGCTCAGCGCGATGGCGCGCAATTCTTGAGGCCATTTCCTCATCGCCCGCCGAACCGGTGGCGATGAAGAGACGAGACGGCGCGGCGGCCTCGGCGAGGTCGCGCGCATAGCGGCTCTTGCCGGAACGGGCGCCGCCCAACGCCAATAGGCTGCGGCAGGCAAGCGAATGAGCGGGGGCGCTTTGCATTTCCTTTCCTCGCATCAACCGGCGGCCACGGCAATCGCCCTTCAAGCTGCGCGGCGCCGATGATAGGAAGGATTGCCGACAACGGGTCGATGGACAATGAATCCGATTTTTGCCGATCTCGAAACGAGCGTTTTTGAAGCGATGTCGCGCCTCGCGCGCGAGCGCCAGGCGATCAATCTCGGCCAGGGCTTTCCCGATGATCCGGGTCCTGCGGACGTTCGCGCCAAGGCGGGGGAAGCCGTGGTCAACGGCTGGAACCAATATCCGCCGATGATGGGCCTGCCCGAATTGCGCGAGGCCGTCGCTTCCCATTACCGCCGTTTCCAAGGTCTCGATCTCGATCCGACAAGCGAGATCATGATCACGTCCGGCGCAACTGAAGCTCTCGCCGGCGCTTTGCTCGCGCTGATCGACCCGGGCGACGAGGTCGTGCTGTTTCAGCCTATGTATGACGCCTATCTGCCGCTGGTGCGCCGCGCCGGCGGCGCGCCGCGCTTCGTCACCTTGCGCCCGCCGGATTGGTCCTTCAGCGAGGCCGATCTCGCCGCGGCGTTCTCGGAGCGAACGCGCGTCGTCCTTTTCAACAATCCGCCCAATCCCGCCGGCGTCGTTTACGATCGCGCGGCCTTGGCGCTTCTCGCCCGGTTCTGCGTCAAGCATGACGCGATCGCGCTATGCGACGAGGTGTGGGAGCATGTCGTTTTCGACGGGCGCGCGCATGTTCCGCTCATCGCGATGGAGGGCATGCGAGAGCGGACGGTGAAGATAGGCTCGGCAGGCAAGATTTTCTCGCTCACCGGCTGGAAGGTCGGCTTTGTCTCAGCCGCGCCGCGCCTCATGAAGGGGCTCGCCAAAGCCCATCAGTTTCATCACCTTTACGACGCCGCCGAATCTGCAAAGCGCCGTCGCCTATGGTCTCGGCAAGGAGGATTCCTATTTCGCTTCGATGCGCGCCGACTTTCAACGCAGCCGCGATCGCTTCAGCAGCGGTCTCGCCGAGCGGGGCTTCGCCGTCTTGCCCAGCGCCGGCACCTATTTCGTCAATATCGACATTCAACCGCTCGGCCGGAACGACGATTTCGCCTTCTGCACATGGCTCGTTGAGCAGCATGGCGTCGCCGCGATCCCGGTCTCCGCATTCTACGCGAAGGACGCGATCAGAACGGTGGTTCGATTTTGCTTCGCCAAGCAGGATGCGACGCTCGATGGCGCTCTGGCGCGGCTCGGCAATGTCCGCGCGCGCTGAGCGGGGCATATCGCAACTCCTATCGGCGGCGCTCGCGCTGGCGCTCTGCGCCTCCGTTGCTTACGCCGCCGAGCAGTCGCCCTTCGCGCCGCCGCCGAAACAGGAGCCGCGTTTCATTCGCTTGCTCGCCTTCGCCGACTATTTCGACGCCGACGCCTTGGCTGAGTTCGAACGCGACACCGGCCACCCCATCGCCTATGACGCCTATGACGCGTCTGACCAGATCGCCGCCAAACTGCGCGAAGGTTCTTACGATCTCGTCGTCCTGCCCGGCCCTGCGCTTCGCGACGAAATTGCCGCCGGCGCGCTGCAAAAGATCGACCGAACGCGGCTGAAGAACGTCGGCGCTGTCGCGCCGCGCGTCATGGCCAAGCTCGCGGTCTATGATCCAAGCGGCGCTTACGCCCTGCCCTATATGTGGTTCGCCACGGGGCTGCTGCTGGACGCAGAGAAAACGCAGGCCCGCCTCGGCGCGGGTCTGGTCTCATGGGGCGTTATCTTCTCGCCCAATCTTGCGCGCCGCTTTGCCGATTGCGGCATCGCAACGCCCGATGATCGCGACAATATGTTCATGGCGACCTTGCGGTACCTCGGCGTCAATCCGGCGCGGTTTGGACCGGTCGAAATCAAGCGGGCCGGCGATGTCCTCATGCGTCTGAAGGCGGGCGCGCGCGCTTATTCGGCGCCGGACGTGGTCGGCGCCCTGGCGAACGGGTCCGCCTGCGTCAGCGTTGGCGGTCAGGCCGACGCCCGGCGCGCGATGGAGCGGGCGAAGCAGGGCGGCCAAAAGGCGGCCATCCGTTTCGCCATTCCCAGGGAAGGCGCGCCGATGTCGATCGACGCTTTCGCCATTCCAAAGGACGCGCCGCATGTGAACGACGCTTATTTTTTGCTCGACTTTCTCCTGCGCCACGACATAGCGGCGCGGAACGCTCGGGCGACCGGCGTTGCAAGCGGCGAAGACGATGTCGCCGAGGAGGATTTCAAACGCTTGTCGCCGACCGCGGCGGTGGAGCCAGCCCTGGCCGCGCAGATCCAAAAGGAATGGACCCGCGTCAAGTCGGCGAAATAGTCCGCCTCGATTGATCCGCTGTTCGGCGATGTCCGAGGCTTTGGCGACGATTTTGAGTCGACAGCGGCCGAGCAGGGCGACGCGCAGATCAAGGAGAGCGAGGGATCGCCCCGCCCTCCTGAAAAACGAGATCTTGAAGGTTCTCAGTAGTTGGGCCAGCAGCGTTGGCCCCAGTAGCCAAGATGCCAACCCGGAGGGCACACGCGGCCGTACCAGCCGCCGCCGTACCAGCCGTGATGGAAATAGCCCCAACCGTGGTGCCATCCGCCGTTCCACCAGGCCGAAGCCGGCTCGATCGTTCCGAAGACCGCCGCGCCAAGCGCAAGCGCCGCAAGACCGGCCATGGCCGCGCGCCGCAACGTGACTTTACCCACCATGTTCATCTCCCGTGTCTAACGCGAGACGGGATTGTCCCGCGTTGAAATGCGCACCGATGTGAATGACAGTTAAACGTCCTGTTCATCTGCCGTTCATTCACACCACGCACCTGTAACTTACGGTCTGTCATGCTCAATACTTGACGAAATCGTGAACAGTACGGTCAGCGTCGGCAGCGCCCGGCGGTTAACCTTGGCGGCGCGGGGCGACGGAGCGGCGGCTCTAGGGGAGGAGAGGAATGGCTATTACGGGATCGTGCCTGTGCAAAAGGGTGCGCTATTCGATCGCCGCGCCGCTGTTAACGACGCGGGCCTGCTGGTGTCGCGATTGCCAGTATTTCGCGGCGGGCAACGCAAAGATCAACGCCGGCTTCAGGAAAGAGGCGGTGACGATCGAAGGCGAGACCAAAGACTACGTCAGCGTGGCCGACAGCGGCTCGGTTATGCATCGCCGCTTCTGTCCGGCTTGCGGGACGCCTTTGTTCAGCGAGGCGGAGCCGCGACCGCATCTCATCTTTGTGCGGGTCGGGACCTTCGATGATCCGGAACTGGCGCGCCCCGCGGCGACGATATGGGCGGCCTCGGCGCCTTCCTGGGCGTGCATCGACGAGGGCCTGCCGCGCTTCGAGGGACAGCCGCCGCCGGCCGGCTGAGCGCGCCTCGTCAGCCGCCTTGCGGCCAGGTGTCGGCGATCCGATAGCCGGCCGGATAGGGATCGCTTGGGTCAAGCATGTGCTGGTGAACGCCGGTGATCCACGCGCGCCCGGTGATGATCGGGCTGACGGCGGGCTTGCCGGCGACCGTCTCTTCGCGATCGATGTGGCAATCGAATGTCGAACCGATGATCGACTTGCCGACCAACCGCTCGCCGACCTGCAGTTGGCCCTTGGCGTGAAGCACGGCCATGCGCGCCGAGCAACCCGTGCCCGTCGGCGAGCGGTCGATCTTCCCCGGCCGGATCGCAACGGCGTTGAGCCCGGTCAGAACGCCGTCCTCCCTAACGACGGGCGCGGCGAATTGGCAGAAGGAGATGTGGTCCCAATCGGCGTTTTCAGGATGTCGGAATCCCAATTGCTCGTTCGCCGCCTTGGTGATCTTCATTCCCATCTCGGCGAGTTCCAACGCTTCGTCCGGCGCGATCGAAAACCCAAGCGCGCGTCCATCGACGATCACGAAACTGTCGCCGCCATAGGCGATATCGACGGTCAGGGCGCCCAATCCGGCGACCTCGATCCGCGCATCGAGCCTGTCGGCGAAAGACGGGACGTTGCGCAGGCTGATCGTCTCGGCCTTGCCGTTGCGGCACTTTGCGACGATCTCGACGAGCCCTGCGGGCGGCTCGAGAATGAGCCGGGTCTCGGGCTCATGCATTGGCAGAATCCCGGTCTCCAGGAGAACCGTGGCGACGCAGATCGCATTCGATCCGGACATTGGCGGCGTGTCGGCGGGCTCCATGATGATCCAGCCCATCTGAGCCTTGGGATTCTTTGGCGGAACCAGAAGATTGAAATGCCGAAAGACGCCGCCGCGCGGCTCGTTGAGCAGGAAGTTCCTCAAGGATTGATCGCGGGCGATGAAGCGCGACTGCTCCCAGATCGTCTCGCCTGGCGGCGGCGGCGCCCCGCCGACGATGACGTCGCCGACCTCGCCCTCCGCGTGACACGCGACGACGTGAATGATCTTGGAAGTTCGCATCGTCCTGCCCCTTGCCGGCGGTACGATCGGAGCGGCCGCGTCCCGCCTCGTCGCCGCCGGGCGCCTCCGGCGACGGCGTCCGGCGCCGATTGACGCCAAACCGCCACCGACGCGACAAGGAGTCAAGCTCGTCAGGCGGCCCCCGCCCGAGCGGCCTGGCCTTGACGCCTGGGCGAGGACGGCGGGCGACGCCGGCGCCCAATATTCTCAAGCCGGCCATTGAACCAGAGAGGCATTCTGTGCATGGTGCGCGCCGATCGGCCCTGAGCCCCCAAAGGTTGCCGAATTCATCAAAAGGCTGACGCCCAATGACGATCTATGACGCCACCATTCCCGTATTCGAGCAGCTTCTGGGCGCGCTTTCCGCGATCATCGACAAAGCCAAGACGCAAGCCGAGGCGCGCAAGATCGACCCGGCTGTCCTGATCGGCGCGCGGCTGCGGCCCGACATGCTGCCCTTCGCAAAGCAGGTGCAGATCGCGTGCGACTGGGCCAAGAATGTCGGCGGACGGGTGTCCGGCGCCGAGCCGCCGAAATTCGAGGACAATGAGACGTCCTTAGACGATCTCAAAGCGCGTATTGCCAAGACGCTCGAATATTTGCGCGCGCTGAAGCGATCGGACATCGACGCCGGCGCCGATCGGACGGTGGTCTTTCCGCTCGGCCAGAACAATATGAAGATGAAGGGCTCGGACTACGCCTTCCACCTTGCTATGCCGAATTTCTTTTTCCACGTGACGACGGCCTATGGAATATTGCGTCACAATGGAATCGAACTCGGCAAGCGCGATTTCATGGGCGTGACGCCCGGCGTCTCGCCCGCTTAAGTTCGATTTGCGAGGCGACCAACTCGTTTCTCGACAAAGATGGCGCCGCGACGGCGCCTCAACTCAATAGGGAGCAGTATGAGCATC
>DASZFX010000097.1:0-7805 GCA_035939375.1 Roseiarcus sp. | reverse complement strand
GCCGGCGCGAACTTCCGAAGCCCAGCTCTTGATCGCTTCAGGCTGCATCAACAGCGCGCCGCACGCGCCGAGCCCGCCCGCCCTGGCGATGGCGATGGAGAGCGACGCCGGGCATGCCCCCGCCATGGGCGCAAGAAGGATCGGGAGGCGCAGATCGTAGGCTTTGCAAAAAGCCTCGGCGCGAGCCAAAGCCAGGTGAAACTGCGACGTCACTTGCCATTCCTTCCGCAACGGATGCAGCGGCGGCGGGCGCTTCGCTCGCTTCTGCGCACCGGCCGACGCGCGCCGCGCTCAGCCGTGATTGATGACGATCGTCTTCGTCGCGCAGAATTCGTAGAGCGCCTCGAAACCCTTCTCGCGGCCGTGGCCGGATTTCTTCACCCCGCCGAAAGGCAGTTCGACGCCGCCGCCCGCGCCATAGCCGTTGACGAAAACCTGGCCGCACCGCATCGCCCTCGCGACGCGGATCGAGCGCTTGGCGTCGCGGGTCCAGACGCCGGCGATCAGGCCATAAGGCGTGCCGTTGGCGAGGCCGATGGCGTCGGCTTCGTCGTCGAAGGGCAGCATCGCTAGAACCGGGCCGAAGACCTCGTCATTGGCGAGCGGATCGCCGCGCGGCACATCGCCAAACAGCGTCGGCGTGACGTAGAAGCCGGTGCTCGGCGCGTCGGGATCGAGCGCGCCTTCGGCGGCGATCTTGATTCCTTCCCCTTTGGCGCGGGCGAGAAAACCGTTCACCCGCGCCTGCTGCTTGGCGTTGATCATCGCGCCCATGTCGAGATCCTTCTCATGGGCGCCGGCGCGCACTTTGGCGAAGCGATCGGCGATCGCCCTGGCAAAGGAATCATAGGCTTTGCGCTCGATCAGCACGCGCGAACCGGCCGAACAGGTCTGACCGCCGTTCTGGATGATCGCGTTGATGACGACCGGCGCCGCCGCCTCGATATCGGCGTCGGCGAACACGACCTGGGGCGATTTGCCGCCAAGCTCCATCGTTACGCCGATATTGTTCATCGCAGCCGCGGCCTGGATCGAGGCGCCGGTCTGCGGACTGCCGGTGAAGGAGATGAAGTCGAGGCCGGGATGGGCCGAAAGCGCGGCGCCGGCTTCGCCGCCGAGGCCGGCGACGATGTTGAGAGCGCCGGCGGGGAAGCCGACGTCGCGGGCAAGTTCGGCGAAGCGGATTACGCTGAGGCAGGCGTCCTCCGCCGGTTTGACAACGCAAGCGTTGCCGCAGGCGAGGGAAGCGGCGATCGAGCGGCCGAAAATCTGCGCCGGATAGTTCCACGGAATGATATGGCCGGTGACGCCATGCGGGTCGCGGACGATCGCAACCGTGTAGCCGTTGAGGAACGGGATGGTCTCGCCATGCAGCTTGTCGGCGGCGGCGCCGTAAAATTCGAAGTAGCGCGCCGCGGCGACCATGTCGGCCTTGCCCTGCTTTAGCGGCTTGCCGGTGTCGCGCGATTCGAGCGTTGCCAGTTCCACGGAATTGTCGGCGATGGCCTGGCCGAGCTTGACAAGGAGGCGGCCGCGCTCCGTCGCGGTGAGCTTGCCCCATTCGCCTTCGAAGGCTTTTCGCGCCGCCTTGACGGCGCGATCGACGTCCTCAGGCCCGCTGCGCGCGATTTGCATGAAGGGTCGCCCATCCGAAGGGCAGAGCACATCGACGACCCGCCCGTCCGCCGCGCCGACGCTTGCGCCGCCGATGATATTGGCGCTGAAAGGGAGCGCCGTTGAGGAATTGTCTGCGGTGCGAATGTTCATCGGCGTCTCCTCTCGCGCGTCTGGCGTTCTTGCGATCGGAGACTAGCAAATCCGGGGCGAACTGGGCCAGGGCGTCGCGCGCATCCCTTCTCCCCGTGAAACGGGGAGTTGACGCATCATTTCACGGTTTCGCGCGGAAAGGCGCGCGTGATAGAAGGCCCGGCAATGAACGCCTCTCCGACCGTCGCCGAACGCCCCGCCGGCGCCACTTCCGCCAAACCCTCGCTCGCCGGCGCGACCCGCGCCGAACTCGCTGAGGCTCTGCGCGGCCTTGGCCTCGCGGAGCGAGAGATCCATATGCGCGTCGCTCAGCTTTGGCACTGGATCTATTTCCGCGGCGCCGGCGATTTCGACAAGATGCTCAATATCGCCAGGCCGATGCGCGCGCTGCTGGCCGAGCGCTTCAGTTTGGCGCGCCCCGTCATCGTCGCCGAACAGGTCTCGACCGACGGGACCCGCAAATGGCTGCTCAGAATGGCCAGGACCAGCCGCCACGACAAAGGCGCCGAGATCGAATGCGTCTATATCCCGGAGGCCGATCGCGGCACGCTCTGCGTCTCCTCCCAGGTCGGCTGCACGCTGACCTGCAGCTTCTGCCACACCGGCACCCAGAAGCTCGTGCGCAATCTGACCGCGGCGGAAATCGTCGGCCAGGTTCTCGTCGCGCGCGACCGGCTCGGCGATTTTCCGGGCGGCGTCGCGCCGACGGACGGGCTCGTGCCCTCAGGCGAGGGCGTGCGCGCCGTCTCCAACATCGTCTTCATGGGCATGGGCGAGCCGCTCTATAATTTCGATCACGTCCGCGAAGCGATCGGCGTACTCTGCGACGGCGAGGGCCTGTCGCTGTCGAAGCGCCGCATCACAGTCTCGACCTCCGGCGTCGCCCCGCAAATGGCGCCGCTCGGCGAACAATGCGGGACGATGCTCGCAGTTTCGCTGCATGCGACGAACGACGCGCTTCGCGACACGCTCGTACCGCTCAACAAGAAATACCCGATCAAGGTCCTGCTCGACGCCTGCCGGACCTACCCCGGCGCTTCGAACGCGCGGCGCATAACCTTCGAATATGTCATGCTGAAGGGCGTCAACGATACGCCCGCCGAAGCGCGCGCCCTGGTGCGCCTGCTCAAGGGCCTGCCGGCCAAGATCAACCTCATTCCGTTCAATCCCTGGCCGGGCTCGGCCTATGAATGCTCGGATTGGGACACGATCGAACGTTTTTCCGACATTGTCTTCAACGCCGGCTATGCAAGCCCAGTGCGTACGCCGCGCGGCCGCGACATTCTCGCCGCTTGCGGACAGCTCAAGAGCGAGACCGAGAGGCTGCGCGCGCGAGCGCGACTGATGCTGGAGGAAAGCTTGGCGCTCGGCCAGGAATAGGCGCGGGACTCAAGAGGACCGGCGCTTTCGCCTTGACCAAATGAACCGTCATTGCGAGCCGAAGGCGAAGCAATCCACGCCCGCGGGCGCCTGGATTGCTTCCTCGCTGCGCTCCTTGCAATGCCGAAGTTCTACGGGAGCTATCAACGCACCCCGGCCTTGAGCAGCTTGTAGTTGATCGCCTCCACGATCGCCTGGAACGAAGCGTCGATGATATTGGCCGAGACGCCGACGGTCGACCAGCGCGCGCCCGTGGCGTCGCCGAATTCGATCAACACGCGCGTTACCGCATCGGTGCCGCCCTGGAAGACGCGCACACGATAGTCGAGCAGCTCCAGGTCCTCGATGTGGCGCTGATAGACGCCAAGGTCCTTGCGCAAGGCGAGATCCAGCGCATTGACCGGGCCATTGCCTTCTGCGGCCGAGATCAGCTCCTCGCCATGCACCTTGATCTTGACGAACGCCTCCGACGCCGTAACGAGATCGCCGACCGCGTTGAAACGGCGCTCGACATTGACGCTGAAACGCTCGACCTCGAAGAAGCTCAGCGTCTCGCCGAGCGTCGAACGGGCGAGCAGCTCGAAGGAGGCGTCGGCGGCCTCATAGGCGTAACCCTCAGCCTCCTTTTCCTTCACGATGTCGAGCAGACGCGACAGGCGCGGATCGTCCAGCGCGACTTTGACGCCGAGACGCGCGAGAAGCGCAACGAGATTGGACTTGCCGGCCTGGTCGGAGACAAGGACCGCGCGAGCGTTGCCGACGCTTTCGGGCGGCGCATGCTCATAGGTGCGCGGGTCCTTGGCCATCGCCGAGGCATGGATGCCCGCCTTGGTCGCAAAGGCCGCCGCGCCGACGTACGGCGCCTGCCGATTGGGCGCGCGATTGAGCAATTCGTCGAGCGTATGCGAAATGTTCGAGATTTCGCGGAGCGAATCCGGCGTGACGCCGATCTCGAATCGTTTGGCGAATTCGTCTTTCAACAACAGCGTCGGGATGAGCGAGACAAGATTGGCGTTGCCGCAGCGTTCGCCGAGCCCATTGAGCGCGCCCTGGATCTGCCGCGCGCCGGCGGCCACCGCCGCGAGCGAATTGGCGACCGCGTTTTCGGTGTCGTTGTGGGCGTGGATGCCGAGGCGTTCGCCGGGAATGACGCGCGCGACTTCGGCGACGATGCGCGACACCTCGCCGGGCAACGTCCCGCCGTTGGTGTCGCAGAGCACGACCCAGCGCGCGCCGGCGTCATATGCCGCACGTGCGCAGGCAAGCGCATAGTCCGAGTTGGCCTTGTAGCCGTCGAAGAAATGCTCGCAATCGATCATCGCCTCGCGACCCGCCGCCACCGCCGCCCTGACGCTGGCGCCGATGCTTTCAAGATTCTCTTCCAGCGTCGCGCCGAGGGCGACGCGAACGTGATAGTCCCAGCTCTTGGCGACGAAGACGATGACGTCAGCTTTCGCCTCCAACAAAGCCGCAACGCCCGGATCATTCTCCGCCGAACGGCCCGGCCTTTTGGTCATGCCGAAGGCGGCAAAACGCGCGCGCTCGGTCTGCTTCTTTTCGAAGAACTCGGTGTCGAGCGGATTGGCGCCGGGATAGCCGCCCTCGACATAGTCGACGCCCAGGCGATCGAGCAGCGCCGCGATCTGGCGCTTGTCCTCGAGCGAGAAATCGACGCCGGTTGTCTGGGCGCCGTCGCGCAAAGTCGTATCGAAGAGATAGAGGCGTTCGCGGTTCATCGTCTTTTAACCTGTCACGGTCTCTTGCCGCGTTCGGCCGGCTGAGAGGGGGAAAGCGTCTTGGTCATCGTCGTGTTAGCGAGCCACACATCGCCTTTGCGCACCATGTTGCGGCGCTCCGCGACAAAGCCTTGCCGCTCGAAAGTGAAACGCGCCGTGTCGCTGACTTCGCTCGAAAGCTTGGCTAAGCCGCGCGCACCGGCGAGCTTGATCAAAGCGTCGAGCAGCATGGTCCCGACGCCGCGGCCGGCGACGGCGGGCGCAACGAAGAGCATGTCGACGACATCACCCTTGAGGCTGGCGAAACCGACGGGGCCGCCTTCGACGATCGCAACCAAAGTCAGCGCGCCGGCGAGGCGCGCGCCGAAGGCCTCGACATCGTCGCTGCGCGAAGCCCAGGCGGCGCGCTGGTCCTCGTCGTAGTCGCCGCCCGCCAATTCTTCGATGGCCGCGCGAAAGATCTCCGCGCAAAGCGCCGCGTCGGCGGGAAGGTACGGACGAAGGCTCGCCTTCGGGGCGCGGCCGGCGCTCATCTTTTGAATTCCCAGGTCGTCGCGCCGTCCTTATTGTCCTTGAGGGCGACGCCCAGCGCGGCGAGCTCGTCGCGAATGCGGTCGGATTCCCGCCAATCCTTGGCGGCGCGAGCCGCCGCTCGTTTGGCGAGCAATGCATCGATGAGCGCCGTATCGATTGACGCGGATTTCGCCACTGCGCTGTCGCGTTCGGATTTCGTTTGCGGGAGCAGGCCAAGAAGGTTCGCGCTTGATTTCAGGAGTTCAGGAGCGAGTTCCTGACCGGCGATGGCGGGATGCGCCAGCCGATGAAGCTCAACGATGGCTGCCGGTGTATTGAGATCGTCTTCGAGCGCGTCCCATACGCCAGTCGTGATCTCAGCGCCCGGCGCGACATCACCGACCATATCGTACCATCGATCAAGCGTCTTCTCCGCTTCCTCGAGCGCCTTGACTGTCCAGTCCATGGGCTGACGATAATGCGAGCGCAGCATGGCGAGCCGTATCGCCTCGCCGGGCCAGGAGCGTCCGCCGAAAACGTCCGTGCTCAAGAGTTCTCTGATCGTGACGAAATTGCCGAGGCTCTTCGACATCTTCTCGCCTTCGACCTGCAGAAAGCCGTTGTGCATCCAATAGTTCGCCATGCGCGGCGAACCGAAGGCGCAGCAGGACTGGGCGATTTCGTTCTCGTGATGCGGGAAAACGAGATCGATGCCGCCGCCATGGATGTCAAAAATGTTCTTCCGCGGATCGTCTGCGGAGAGCCCGCCGCCGAAAGGCGCGAGCAGCTTCGCCATCGCCATGGCCGAGCATTCGATGTGCCAACCGGGGCGCCCGAGCGGAGCGATCCCGCAAGGGCTCGGCCAGCCGGGCTCTCCGGGCTTCGACGGCTTCCACAGAACGAAATCCATAGGGTCGCGCTTATAGGGCGCGACATCAACGCGCGCGCCGGCGAGCATTTCATCGAGCGAGCGCCGCGCCAGGGCGCCGTAGCGCGGCGCGCCCGGCAGGCGGTCCATGGCCGCGGGCGAGAACAGAATATTATCCTCAGCGACATAGGCGAGGCCGCGCTGAACCAGCCGCTCGATCATCGCCTTCATCTCTTCGATATGTTCGGTGGCGCGCGGCTCATAGGTCGGCGGGAGGCAGCCGAGCGCGGCGACGTCGTCGTGGAACTGTTTCTCGGTCGCCTGCGTGACTTTGGCGATCGCCTCGTTCAGCGGCAGGCCGGGAAACTCCTCGGCGGCGCGCGCGTTGATCTTGTCTTCGACGTCGGTGATGTTGCGCACATAGATCACATGGTCGTCGCCATAGAGATGGCGAAGCAAGCGGAACAGGACGTCGAAGACGATGACCGGCCGGGCGTTGCCGATATGGGCGTAGTCATAGACCGTCGGTCCGCAGACATAGAGGCGCACCTTCGCGGGATCGATGGGTTCGAAAACCTCCTTCGACCGGGTCAGCGTATTATAGAGCCGCAAAAGTCCCGACATATCCGCTCCGACGTTTCGCGCGTCATCGCGCCTGGCCGGCCGTAGCGTCGTTTTTTCAGATGAGACACGAAAAAAGACGGGCGCCAGCCAGCAAAGATGCTAGCGGCGAATAGTAATAATCCGGCAAAGGCAGGATCGTCCCGACATGATTTCTCTTTCCCGCAAGCGGCGCGGGAAGTCAAGCAAGCCGCAGGCGCGGCGGGACATCCCATCGCCTCGACAAAACCGGTGAAGACGGTCTTTCCAGAATCATTAACTCAAAATATACGAACGCCGCGCCATCTTCCGGGGCGCCGCCGACCGGCGCCCCCATCGTTTTTTGTGTCCTCATCGCTTTTCCAAGTGAGACCATGCGTCGAACCGCTTTCTGGCCCGCCCTTCCTCTCTTTCTCCTCTCCCTCGCCTTCCTCGCCAACCAGACCACATCGGGCTGGGCCGACAACACGCGCCGCTTCATCCTTGCAACATCCGACGGATACGGCGTGCTGGACTGCCTGGCGCAGGGCGGCGAATGCGGCCATGCGGTCGCCGACGCGTGGTGCGAGGCCCATGGCCGGCGCCATGCGCTCTCCTTCGGCCCGACCGATGACGTGACCGGCTCCATTGCCTCCACGTCTTCCGCCAGCGGCGAGAGCGGCGCCTATGCGATCACTTGCGGGGACTGAGCGGCTTCAGCGAAGGAAATCGCTGCATTTGGGCGCATCGCCGCCCGCGCCCCAAGGCTGGATCGGCACGCTGGAGGTCGAGTTCTTCGGCGAGCCTTCGACCAATTTATCCGTATAGGCCATATAAATCAGAACATTGCGCCTGGAGTCGCAGCCGCGCACGATCTGCATTTTCTTGAAAAGGATCGAGCGTCGTGCGCGGAAAACGACATCGCCTTGCTCGAACTTCTCCTTGATCTTGATCGGGCCATA
>DASZFX010000096.1:0-5982 GCA_035939375.1 Roseiarcus sp. | reverse complement strand
TATCGGCGCGGTCGATGCCGATGTCCTGCAGCTCACGGTCGGTATAGGTCGACAATTCGTGCAGGACCTTCCAGTAACGACGACGCTCTTCCAGGTAGCGGGTAATGAAGGCGAGTTTCATCTTAAGAACTCCTTCTCGCTGTTCTCCGTCAAGACTGCCTTGCGGGCCGCTTGGCGGTTCATTCCCCTGGACGTTTCTTCTCCAAGACCGGCTTTAGATACGATGCTGCATCGCACAAGTCAAGATGCGCAGCTTCAACCTATGTGAAGTTTGCATGAGAGCAGCGTGTCAAAACCGTGGCAATTGGTTAACAGCCCCTTAAGAAGCTGCTTTCTCGGCCAGGAGTGACTCTGATTTGGTCATATGCATGCAAATTATGCATGGCATGCGGCGACACGTCGCGCCCCAACCGTTCGGCGCCGCACAAGAATGTGATCGGGAGGTCGCTACGAGACGGAGAATCCTTCAGGCGCGCGCCTTGGCCAATTCGAGCCGCGCGGCAAGGCGCAGCAGCAACTGATCGGTCGAGACGGAACACAGGGAAAAACCGCGCCGGGCCAATTCATTGGCGCGCTCGCCGGTATGGCAAAAGGCGGCGGCGAATTTTCCATGCGCCTTGGCGCGGGCGACGATCAGGGTCAAGGCCGCGTCGACGTCCGCGCCCTGCGCATCAAGCGTCGCCCCATTGCTGAGCGCGATCGAAAGGTCGGACGGGCCGACGAAGACGCCGTCGATGCCGGGCGTCGCCAATATGTCGTCGAGCGCCGCAATGGCTTCGCGCGTCTCAACCATCGCGATGGCCAGCGTCATATCGTTGGCGTGGCGCAGATAGTCGGCCGGCTCGTAACCCGTATGGGTCAGGGCCGCGCGCGGCCCCCAGCTTCGCTGACCGAGCGGCGGGAACTTCATGAAGCCAGCGAATTGGCGCGCGTCCGCGGGGGTGTTGATCATTGGCGCGATGACCGCGGCTGCGCCTGCGTCGATCACCCGGGAGGCGGTGGAGAAATCGCCGATCGGAATGCGCACCATCGCCGGCTTGCCGGCCAAAGCCACGGCCGAAATGCCCTTGAGGGCGCCGGCAAGATCGACCGAGCCGTGCTGCATCTCCATGACCGCCGTGTCATAGCCGTCGCGCGCGAGCTGCTCGGCGATCACGGGCTCGTTAATGCCGACCCAGGCCGCAAAGAGGCATTCGCCGTTTCTGATGCGCCGCGCGAGCGTTGCGACAATGCCGCCTTCGACCATACGACCTCCTCGTCCCTTCGGCGCAGCGCGCCACGCAACGCGCAAAGGAGATAATGATAGATAGCATTGTCCGACGACCTGCGCCCGGCGTCAATTACCGGCGCCGCGAAGCCATTGGTCAGTCGCAACAAGCTTGCCGAACGGCGCTACTGATGAAATCGAGCGTACCTCGCCGTTCAATCGTCAAGAAATCATCGCCGGCAGGTCGAGCGTGCCGCGAACGCCGATATCGTCGAAGTGAGTTTTCAGCCATTCCTTGGCCGATTCTCGACCGAGGTCGCGCAGCTGCGTGAGGAACGGCCAGGACGTGTCGAACTTGGTCGTCGGGCCGAACTTCTCGAGCTTGCCGTCGCCGCCGATGCGGTGAAGCAGCGCGCGCTTGTAATCGCCCCGCTGCAACTTGCCCTTGTCGATGAGCCGGTTGACGAAGTTGACCGCGCGCATCTCGGCGAGAAGATGACTGTTGAAAGTGATCTCGTCGGTGCGGTTGAGAATATCGCGCACAGTGCGCGGCGTCTGGCGGCGCTCGATCGGATTGATTTGTACGATGACGGCGTCGTCGGTATGCGTCTCGTAAAACAGCGGCCAAAGCGGCGGGTTGCCGCTATAGCCGCCGTCCCAATGGGGGACGCCGTTGATCTCGACGGCCTGAAACAGACGCGGCAGGCAGGCCGAAGCCATGACATGATCAGCGGTCAATTCGTGACGGCGGAAAATCACGCCCTTGCCGGTGAAGACATTGGTCGCCGCGATCAGAAGCTTCAGATCGTCGTTCGCCCTGATCTTCTCGAAATCGATCGTTTTCACGAGATGGTCGCGCAACGGATTGATGTCGAGCGGATTGAATTCGTACGGGCTCGCAAAATGCGTCAGCGCATCGTACCAATAATAGGCGGGCGAGCCGTTGAGGGCGAAAGCGCCGAAGAAAGCGTCGAAGATCTTGCGCTGAATCGGCGTCAGGGCGCCTTCCTCGCTCACCGAGAGCCAAAAGTCGTGCAGTTTCTGCCGGGCGCCCTCTGCTCCTTTGTCGATGAAGCCTTCGGCCAGCGCGACCGCATTCATCGCGCCGGCGCTGGCGCCGCTGATCGCGTCGAGAGCGATGCGGCCGTCATCGAGGAGCGCGTCGAGCACGCCCCATGTATAGGCGCCATGGGCGCCGCCGCCCTGCAGCGCAAGGTTGACCCCCTTGCGCGCCATGCCTTCAGCGCCAGCCGCCATCGCGTTTCTATCCCGCCGTCCAGCCGCCGTCGATCGAGAGATTGGCGCCGGTAATTTGCGCCGCCGCGTCGGTACAGAGATAGGCGGCCAGCGCCGCCACTTGTTCCGTCGTCACGAATTGCTTGGTCGGCTGGGCGGCGAGGATCACGTCGTTGATGACTTGTTCGCGCGTCATGTTGCGCGCCTTCATCGTATCGGGGATTTGCTTTTCAACGAGCGGCGTCCAGACATAGCCGGGCGAGATGCAATTGGCGGTGACGCCGAAGGTCGCAAGTTCGAGCGCGACCGTTTTGGTAAGGCCGGCGATGGCGTGCTTGGCCGAGACATAGGCGGCCTTGAAGGGCGAAGCGACGAGCGAATGGGCCGAAGCGGTCGAGATGATGCGGCCCCATTTCTTCGCCTTCATGCCTGGTACGGCGGCGCGAATCGCGTGGAAAGCTGCGGAAAGGTTGATGGCGATAATTGCGTCCCATTTCTCGATCGGAAAGTCCTCGATCGGCGAGACATATTGAATGCCGGCGTTGTTGACGAGAATATCGAGCGAGCCGAGCCTTTCCTCAGCGTCCTTGACCATGGCCGCGATCTCGGCCGGCCTGGTCATATCGGCGCCGTTGTAAAAAGCCTTGACCCTGAAATCCGTTTCGATGGCGGCGCGCTGCTTCTCGATCTCGGCGGGTTCGCCCATTCCGTTGATGACGATATTGGCGCCGTCCTTGGCGAGAGCGCGAGCGATGGCGAGGCCTATGCCGCTGGTCGAGCCGGTGACCAGCGCGTTGCGGGAAGCAAGGGACACGAACAACTCCTTGACAATCTTACGAAAAGTCGCCCGGCCCGAGGATGACGGGCCGGATGTTTCGCAGTCATGCGACTACCTATATTGCGTTGCAACAAAAAAGGCGAGCGGGACCGCCGCCGTCGGCGTGCGGCGATGCAAGCGAAGGCTCCTTGTCAAAGCCCGTCGCCCGCGCAAGTCTGTGTTTCGAGCTGCCGCCCCGCCCCTTTTAGTGGACACGATCGATGTGCAGGCTTTGCCAAGGAGAAGGCCTCGCTCGCGGGGCGCAACAATCTCGTCGCCGGCTCCTGGCGTCTTTCGCCGCCGCTGCGGGCCTCGCCTTGGTCGGGCCCGCCGCCGCGAAGGATCTCGGCTCGCCGCCGAAGCCGCAGAATGTCGTGACGCCCGAGGCCGCCCTCGCCTTGTTGCAGAAGGGCAACGAGCGCTACGTCGACGGCGTCTCCAGACGACACGACTTCAAGCATGAGCGTGACGCGCTGAGCGGTGGACAGAACCCCTATGCCGGCGTGCTGAGTTGCGCCGATTCCCGCGTCGCGCCGGAATATGCTTTCGACAGCGGCCGAGGCGATCTGTTCGTCTGCCGCGTCGCCGGGAATTTCGCGAATGACGACGTCATCGCCAGCTTCGAATACGCCGTCGCCAATCTCGGCACGCCCTTGATCATGGTGCTCGGCCATGATTCCTGCGGCGCGCTCGCCGCGACCATCAAATCGGTCAAGGACAATGCGTCGCTCCCCGGGCGCCTGCCTTCGCTGGTGGCGGCTCTGGCGCCGGCTGTCAAAGCCGTCGACGGACAGGCCGGCGATCTGCTCGCCAACGCAATCCGTCAAAACGTCGTCAATAATGTCGCGGCGTTGAAAAAAGCTTCTCCGATCCTCGATGCGGCCGTGGCGCAGGGTAAGCTAAAGATCGTTGGCGCGGTGTACCGGCTCGCAGATGGCCGGGTCGAACTGGTGGCCTGAGCAAAGCCAGGCCTAGCCCGCATCGCCTATGCCGGCGCCCGCGCGCGCCGGCCGGCCGCGCCGGCGCGCTTTTTGGTGAGCGCGCGGCGTACGTCGTCGATCGAATCTTGCAGCAAAATGGCCATGCGCTCGCGCGCCGCCTCGGCTTGGCCGGCCTCGATCGCTTCGAGCACGGCGCGGTGCTCGAATAGGCGATGGTCCTTGATCACAACGCCGCTCCAACCAAGCGTGAAGGTGCCGATCAGCGCGGTATGGATGAGGCCGCCGAGCGCGCCGATGAAAAGATTGCCGGTCGCATCGAGAATGCTTTGATGGAAGCGCAAGTCCGCGCCGATGAGATCGCCGCGTCCAGTCTTCCAGCGCTCCATATCGGCATAGGCCGACTTTATGCGCTCGATCGCCTCGGGGTCGCGCGACAGGGCGGCGAGATAGGCCGCCTGCGGTTCGACCATCTGGCGCAATTGGAAGAGGTCGGCGACAAACTCCTCGGTCAGGGATGCGCGCAAATGCCAGGCGAGGAAATCCGGATCGAGCATATTCCAATCGGATTTCGGCCTGACGCTGGTGCCGACCTTCTGACGCGAGACGATGAGGCCTTTGGCGGCGAGAACCCGAAAGGCTTCGCGCAAGGTCGGGCGCGAGACTTTGAACCGCTCGAGAAGCGCGCTTTCGCTCGGCAGGCGCGAGCCCGGCGGGTAGACGCTGGCGATGATTTCGGCGCCGAGCGCGGCGGCGAGCGAATCATTCGCGTTGCGCTTCATCGGGGCGGTCGCGCCATGGGCGACGTCGGCGCCGTTCCACGAAGCGTAGTACGGCGTTGAGCGCCGCCGCGACGGTCTCAGCGTCGGATTTGATTTTTGCGCCGCCAAAAGCTCCTCCGGAAAACTAGGCCGGACGCCGCATCAAAGCGGTCGATCGCATGATCGAGCGCTGCGCGGTGATGAAGAAGAACAATAGGGCGCCGATGACGATCTTTGTCCACCAGCTTGTCAACCTCCCGTCGAAAGTGATCAGGGTTTGTATCGTACCCTGAATGAGGCCGCCGAACAATGTCCCGGCGACATAACCGACGCCGCCGGTCAGCAGCGTCCCGCCGAGGACGACCGCGGCGATCGCGTCAAGCTCGACCCCGACCGCGGCGAGCGGATAGCCCGATCCCGTGTAAAATGCATAGGCGACGCCGGCGAGCGCGCCATAGAAGCCGCCGAGCGCATAGACTTGAACCATCGTGCGGCGGATCGGCGCGCCCATCAGCCGCGCCGAATTGCGATCGCCGCCGATCGCATAGACATTGGCGCCGAAACGGGTGAAATGCGCCAACGCGATTGCGACGGCGAGAGCGACCAGCATCAGAAGCGCCGACGCCGACAGGCGCCCATCCCCCGGGAGCGGAATGCGCCAGTCGGAAAAGACGCCCACAAAGGGATGGCTGATCGGCAGCGAATCGAGCGTGATGACGAAGCAGAGGCCGCGCAAAAGGAACATCGCCGCCAGGGTCAAGATGAAGGGTTGAATCTCGCAGGCGTCGATCAACGCGCCCATCGCCCCGCCGAAGACGGCGCCGAACCCAACCATCAGCAGAGCCGACAGCAGCGGATGCCAACCATGGCCGTCGAGCGCCGCCATGGCGACGCTGACGAAACCGATCATCGAGCCGACCGAAAGGTCGATGCCGCCGGAAAGTATGACGAAGGTCGCGCCGATCGCCGCGATGATGACGAAGGCGTTGTCGGTGAGGAGATCGCCGAAGACCAGCGTCGACA
>DASZFX010000095.1:0-3780 GCA_035939375.1 Roseiarcus sp. | reverse complement strand
ATAGCTCAGATAAAGGGCAAGGCCGATTGCTATGGGCGTCGTGGCGAGGTCATGCGCCATGACCGCGAGACGCTTAGGGTGACGAGAGTGATACTGAGGGGTCATCCCACCTTGACTTTGGCCCGCTAAGACTTTGACTTTAGGCCCGCTTCGACTTTTTTTCACGCCGCGCGTCCGACGCGTAGGGGCGGACTTATAGCCAATTCAATCGGCTGAGGCGAGACGATCTTCCGCGCCGGGCTGAAAACCTCAGTCAGAACAAACCTTGGACCGCCCCTTGCGCGAGGCCGATGCTCTCGGCGGCCGGCCGGCGCGGCAGTCCGGGCATGGTCATGATGTCGCCGACGACGGCCACGACAAAACCGGCCCCGGCGCGCAGGCGCAATTCGCGGATCGGCGCGACATGGCCGCTTGGCGCGCCGAGCAGGGTCGGATCGGCCGAAAAGGAATAGGGGGTCTTGGCGATGCAGACTGGGAGGCGGCCATAGCCCGCCGCTTCGAGGTCGAGGAATTGTCGACGCGCCGTCGCGTTGGCCGAAATGTCGCTCGCGCCGTAAATTTCCGTCGCGATCGTTTTCACCTTTTCCCAGAGCGGCATCTCGTCGGGATAGAGCGGCTTGAAGGCGGCCGAGCCGCCATCGGCGAACGCGGCCACGCAGCGAGCGAGCGCCTCGGCGCCTTTGGCGCCATCGGCCCAGTGGCGGCAGACGATCGCTTCGACCCCGAACCGCTCCCGCGCCGCGCTTTGAACCAAGGCGAGTTCAGCCGCCGTATCCGAGGCGAAGTGGTTGATCGCGACGACGATCGGAACGCCGAACTTGCGCATATTGGCGACATGGCGTTGGAGATTGACGAGGCCCGCTTCAAGCGCGCTCAGGTCTTCCACGGCCAACGCTTCGCGCGGGACGCCGCCATTCATCTTCAAGGCCCGCAAGCTGGCGACGATCACCGCCGCCGCCGGCTTAAGACCCGCCTGCCGGCATTTGATGTCGAAGAATTTCTCAGCGCCGAGATCGGCGCCGAAGCCCGCTTCGGTCACGACGTAGTCGGCGAGTTTCAGCGCCGCTTTGGTCGCGATCGCCGAATTGCAGCCGTGAGCGATATTGGCGAAGGGGCCGCCATGGACGAAGGCCGGCGAGCCCGCCAATGTCTGAACGAGATTGGGCCGCAGCGCGTCCTTGAGGAGGACAGTCATTGCGCCGGTCGCTTTGAGGTCCTGGGCGCTGACCGGCTCTTTGGCGCGCGTCTGCGCGACGACCATCCGGCCGAGCCTTGCTTCGAGATCGGCGATGTCGCGCGCGAGGCAGAAGACCGCCATCACTTCGGAAGCGACCACGATATCGAAACCGTCCTCGCGCGGAGCGCCATTGGCGACGCCGCCCAGCGCCACCACGGTCTGTCGCAAAGCGCGATCGTTCATGTCGAGGGCGCGCCGCCAGAGCACCCGGCGCGTGTCGATGCCGCGCTCATTTCCCCAATGAATGTGGTTATCGACCATCGCGGCGAGCAGATTGTGCGCCGCCGCGACGGCGTGAAAATCGCCGGTGAAATGCAGATTGATGTCGACCATGGGGGCGACCTGCGCCCGGCCGCCGCCCGTCGCCCCGCCCTTCTGGCCGAAGACCGGTCCGAGCGAGGGCTCCCTGAGGCAGATCATCGTTTTCTTGCCGATCAGGTTCAGCGCGTCGCCCAAGCCGACGGTCGTCGTCGTCTTGCCCTCGCCGGCGGGCGTCGGATTGATGGCGGTGACGAGAATGAGCTTGCCATCGGGCCGATCGGCGAGACCGCCAAGAAAATCGAAATCGATCTTGGCGATGAAGCGACCATAGGGATGGAGCGCCGATTCGGGGATGTCGAGCTTGGCCGCAATGGCGTTGATCGCCTCAAGCTTCGCCGCTTGGGCGATTTCGATATCCGATTTCATTTCGGTCGGTTCCAGCCGCGCTCTAAACGATAGTCGGAAAGACCGCGCACAATCCTATGATCGCGCGGCGCACGCAACCACCGGCCGGCTTGACCGCGCCCGGCGAGGCGGGCAGATGAGCCTTTGACCGAGATCTCGGCCGCTCCGCCGACGGGAAATCCCAATGATCCAATCCCAATGATCCGTTCAGCCTTGATGAATGTGATGACTAGCGCGGCGATGAAGGCCGGGCGTGGTTTGAAGCGCGACTTTGGCGAGATCGGCAATCTCCAGGTCTCGATGAAGGGTCCGGGCGATTTCGTGAGCCTCGCCGACAAGAGAGCCGAAAAAGTTCTGTTCGAGGAGCTTTCCAGGGCGCGGCCGGGCTACGGCTTCATCATGGAGGAAAGCGGCCGGGTCGAGGGGGCCGACAAGACCCACACCTGGCATATCGATCCGCTGGATGCGACTACCAATTTCCTCCATGCGATCCCGATGTTCGCCGTCTCGATCGCGCTCGAGCGGGAGGGTCAGGTCGTCGCCGGGGTCATCTACAATCCCGCCAATGACGAGATGTATGTGACGGAGAAGGGACAGGGCGCGTTTGGCGACAACCGCCGCCTTCGCGTCGCTGCGCGTCGCGAATTGTCGCAGGCGCTCGTCGGCTGCGGCGTCCCGCATCTCGGCAAGGCCGCGCAGCACCCGCGGTTCAAGGCCGAGCTCGCCGCGGTCATGACCAAGGTTGTCAACGTGCGGCGCATGGGCTGCGCGGCGCTCGACCTCGCCTATGTCGCCGCCGGACGATTCGACGCCTTTTGGGAGCGCGGCATCAATTCCTGGGACATCGCGGCGGGCGCTCTTCTGATTCGCGAGGCTGGCGGCTTTGTCTCGGGCGCTGACGGAGAAGAAAACTTCCTTGAAACCGGCACGATCTGCGCCGGCAATGAGATCATGCATCGCGAGATGTTGGCGCTGCTGAGGACGGCCTGAACGGCGGGACTAAGGCCGGTCGGCCACAATTCGGCGACAAGTTGCCGCCATATAACGCTCCGATGCGCAACGACCTAGAAGCGCCGCAGACGCGCCGTCCCGCCGCCAAAAGGCGCCGCGCCAAGGCCCGTCCACCAAGGCCCGCAACGTCTTTATGCGATTTGCGCCGCCGCGCCGCTTCAGGCGCTTGGCGCCGTCGGGTCGATTTCTGATAGGGTGCGACGCGCATGTTGATGCGAAACGGCCCTTACCGCATGGCGAGTGAATCCGAAATCCGACCCCTGACTTCGCCCCGCATATTCCTCGTTGGAATGGCGGCGTTCCTGATCATTGCCGGCTTTGTCGTCCTCATTCTGCTCAAGCAGATCAAGACCGCCTTCGACGCCAACCCGGGGCTGAACGGCTTCATCATCGGCGTTCTGTTGCTTGGGGCGTTCTTCACCTTCCGACAGGTGATTCGCTTGTTTCGCGAGATCGGCTGGGTGAATTCGTTGAGCGGCGCGCGGCCCTGGCGCTCGAATCGCGGCCCGCGTCTGCTCGGCCCGATGGCGACGCTGCTGAACGCCGGCGTCGGCGCGCGCGGCCTGTCGACGACGACGACGCGCGCCATCCTTGATTCGGTCGGCACGCGCCTCGATGAAGGCCGCGAGCTGAACCGCTATCTGATCGGCCTTTTGGTCTTCCTCGGCCTGCTCGGCACCTTTTGGGGCTTGCTTGAAACCGTCCGTTCGATCGGCGGCGTCATCAATGCGATGCAGACCAATACCGACGCCGGCGTCATGTTCGATGATCTCAAGAGCGGCCTTTCCAAGCCGATCGCCGGCATGAGTATTTCGTTCACTTCCTCGCTCTTCGGCCTGGCCGGCTCGCTCATCCTGGGCTTTCTC
>DASZFX010000094.1:0-3001 GCA_035939375.1 Roseiarcus sp. | reverse complement strand
GTCAGCACCGAGGTCGGCTCATCGAGAATGAGGATCTCTGCGTCGCGATAAAGCGCCTTCAAGATTTCGACCCGCTGACGAAGGCCGACCGGCAGGCCGCCAACGACGGCGCGCGGATCGAGATCGAGACCGAAACGGCGCCCGAGTTCGGCCGTCTGGCGTTCGGCCTCGCCGCGGTTGATCCGGTTGAACGAACTGAGCGGCTCGGCGCCGAGAATGATATTTTCCGCCACGGTGAAGGATGGCGCGAGCTTGAAGTGCTGGTGGACCATGCCGATCCCGGCGGCGATCGCTTCGGCGGGACCGGCGAAGGCCACAGGGGCGCCGCGAAGGAGAATATTGCCGTCGTCGCGCGGCAGCAGGCCGTAGAGAATGTTCATCAGCGTCGTCTTGCCGGCGCCATTTTCGCCGACCAGCGCATGAATCTCGCCGGCGCGGATCGACAACGTGGCGTCGCGTATCGCAATGAGCGCGTCAAAGCGTTTGGCGATATGCGTCATGCTGATCACATCGCGGCCGGCGTCCACCGCTCTTCTCCCGTTTGAGCGCGATCGGGCGGCGCGAGCCGCCCGATATTCTTGAGCCTACTTGGCGTTTGCGACGGAGGGAGGCGACGCCATGGGCGGCGTTCCCATCTCTTTTGTGCCGGGCTTCAGGTCGAAATAATTGGGCACGACAATCTCGCCCGAAATCACTCTCTGGCGCAATCCGTCGACCTGCTTCAGAACGTCGTCCGGAATGAGGCCCTTGTTATACTCGTCCATCGCGGCATCGACGCCGCCCTCTTTGAGGCCGTAATAGAGCACCGTGCCGCCTTTGAAGGCGCCGTCGGCGACCGATTTGATCATATCGAAAGCCTGCGTGTCGACGCGCTTGACCATCGAAGTGAGGACATGGCCCGGCGCCATATAGTTTTGATCGGAGTCGACGCCGATTGCGAAAGTGTTCGAGCTTTTCGCGGCGTCGATCACGCCCGCGCTGGTCGCGCCCGCGACGGCGAAATTGATATCCGATCCCTGATTGACCAGGGCCAAAGTATATTCCTTGCCGGCGGCGGGATCTGTGAACGTGCCGGAATAGCTCTCGAGCACTTTGGTCTCCGGCTTGGCCATCTTCGCCCCATAGTAATATCCGACGAAGAAGCGATGGATGATCGGGATGTCCTTGCCGCCGACGAAACCGATCGCGCCGGTCTTGGTCACTTTCGCGGCGATGACGCCGACAAGGAAGGAGCCTTCCCAATCCTTGGTCACGCTCGAGACGACGTTTGGCGCGATCGGATCGGGACCGACGTCGACGAGGCCGAATTTCTGTTGCGGGAAGGCGGCCGCGACCGCCTGCATCGGCTTTATCATGTCGAATGACGAGCCGACGATGATGTCGAAGCCTTGCCCGGCGGCGCGCGCAAGCGTCGACTGGAACTCGGAGATGCTGCGCGGTTGAATGATCACATAGTCGATGCCGAGCTCCTTGACCGCGCGCTTCATGCCCTGGTCCATCATGTCGTTGAAGGACCGGTCGCCCATGCCCGACTCTGATGTAACGAAGGCGACTTTGAGCTTGGCTTCGGCGGGAGCGCTGAACGCCATTCCCGCCGCTATGACCGCGAACGCGCTAAACTTGGCTAGGAATTTGAACATGTGACACTCTCCCTGTGTAAGAGCCGCCTGGAACGACTGCTCCCTCCTCTCGCGACCGCTCATGACGGCGAGCGGACGCGCTTGGCCTCCTCCATGAAGGCCTGTACTTTCGCTGGAACGAACTTGCCGAATGGACCAACGGAATCCTTGAGCGAAGAGCTGACGATTGCGCCGTCGGCCACACTCACGGCCTCGGCGAAATTCTTCACGGTGACGCCGCCGCCGATAAGAATCGGAACCTCGCCAAGCTGTTTTCGCGCGATCCGAACGAACTCGAGCGTCTGCCCATAGCTCTTGCCGGTCAGCACCAGCCCGTCGGCGCCGCCGAGCCGGATCGCGTAGTCGATATCCTCGGTGAAGCCCCCGCTCGCCACGGGCGCGCCGGTACGATCGTGGACGTCGGCGAAGATTGCGACATTGGCGGCGTCGCAGGCGTTTCGTGCGCGGATCGCGGCGAAGGCCTGCGCGCTCTCCATGCCGAACGGCGTCATCATCGCTCCGACATAGACCTTGATTCTGACGAAATCGGCGCCGGCGGCGGAGGCGACGGCGAACATCGCCTCGGCGTCATTCTCCAGAAGGTTCAGCCCGACCGGACGGCCGAAGCGGGAGCGAATCTCTGCGGTGACCCTCGTCATCCATGCGACCTGGGCCAAGGCGGCGTTTGAGGCGACGGGCAGATCGCCGAGATTTTGCACCATGAGGGCCTCGACGCCGTTTTCGGCGAGCGTGCGAGCGTCTTCGATTGCGTCCCGCAATATTCCATCGATGCGACCGCCCCGATAGCGCGAACTTCCCGGTAGGGCGGCGAGCTGCACCATGCCGATGACCGGCTTTCCGCCCGCCTTGATGAGGGAGAGGAGTTCGCCCATACGCTTCTCACCTGGCCCCGGCCGATTGGGCCGAGCTGAAGATTTGCCGGAAATTGACCTGCTGGCGCTTGGGATTGTTGAACCCTAAGAAAGGTATCTTCTGCTCATGCGCGATTTGGCAGGACAGATGTTCGAAAGGCGCCTTGTAGACGAAGGGCGTCAGAGGTTCTGGAATGCCGGGCGGCATGGCGAAATAGACATCGGCGAGCCGTTGCGCTTCTTCATCGCCGGCAGCGGCGATCATGATGACTCTGGAGCCCATCTCCTTCGCCGCCGCCGCTTGTTCGAGCCCGCGGCTATGACCGCCGCCGGGCGGCAGGAGGACGAACGTATCGGTGCGTTCGTCGGTGATGAAATATTCCTCGTGCGCCCATTCCTCGAGTTCCGAGGTGTGACAGGGCCGCGTCAGCGCCTCGTGCCACTTGGCCATTCCAAAATAGGCGGTGGCGAAATTCGGGCCGCCGCCGAGAATGACCGTCTTGCGGCTCG
>DASZFX010000093.1:0-7298 GCA_035939375.1 Roseiarcus sp. | reverse complement strand
CGGCTAAAGCCCTTGACAGACCTTTCGGTCGGCGCACAGGAGCCCGTGTTCCAAACAATGGCGGCTTGCGCCTCCCGCCGCCCGCCGGGTGAGTTCATTTGGGGGTCCGATGCTCTAGACGCGACAATGAAGAACGAGGCGCGGTTCTGACGGCGGCGCCGCGCCGCTTCAGCCCGAGACTTTGATGAGCGCGATCGAACGATCGGCGATGTCGCGATAGGCCTCGGAGGACGGCATGCCCAATTTGCCGGTCTGGACATCGGCGAGATAGGCGTCGAGCGCTTTGCGGTCGTCGCCCGCCTCGATCCTGTCGAACAGAACCTCGGCATAGGTGAACAATTCGCCGTCGTTGCAATCGGCGGGCAGGTCCCATGCGCCGCGCATGATTTCGATGATCGCGCCAATGCGGCCCGCTTTAACAGCGCCGGCCAGCAGGGTGTTGTTTTCGACCGAGCTCATCTTCGCCTCGCGCTCAACAAACCGCCAAAGCGCCCGTCTTTACACCTCCCTCGCCCCACTGCCGCCATCTCAGGAGGTGAGCATCGACACGGAGCCTTACGCAACAATCTCCCTTTCGACCATGAAAAAGTGGCCGCGGTTCGGCGCCGCCATCCTCGCAAGCGCGCTAGTCCTTGGGCAATCCGCGCGCGCGGAGCCACACGCCGCGCCGCCCGAGCCGCTCGACCAGACGATGTGCGCGATCATCGAGGCTGCGGCGGGCGCCAACCATCTGCCGAAGAGCTTCCTGACCCGCCTCATCTGGCGGGAGAGCGCGCTCCGCTCCTCCAGCATCAGCCCGGCCGGGGCGCAGGGCGTTGCGCAATTCATGCCGGGCACGGCGGCCGAGCGCGGTCTCGCCGATCCGTTCGATCCGGAGACGGCCATTCCGGAGGCGGCGAGATTTCTTGCCGAACTCGCCGCCCGCTTTGGAAATCTCGGCCTTGCGGCCGCCGCCTATAACGCCGGGCCGGCGCGGGTCGCGAACTGGCTCTCCGGTCGCGGCGAAATGCCCGCCGAGACCCGCGCCTATGTCCTTGCGATCACGGCGCGCGACCTCGACGATTGGGCCAGGGCGCAGACCCCCGATCCCGGTTCGCAGCCCAAAGCCGACAAGACCGAACAAACGGACAAGACCGACAAGACCGGCGATCAGTCCTGCCTACCGGTCATCACGGCGATGCGCGGCGCCGTTCCGGCCGAGACGATCGGTCAGACGCTTTTCGCGCCATGGGGCGTGCAATTGGCGGGGAATTTTTCGAAAGCGCTGGCGCTCGCCGCCTTTGAGCGGGTCCGTCAAAAATATCAGCCGATTCTCGGCGACGCAGAGCCCTTTGTGCTGGCTTCGCGACTGCGATATCGCGGCGTCAGTCCCTTCTTCCGCGTCCGCCTGCCGGCCACGACGCGAGCCGAGGCGCAACGTCTCTGCGACAGGCTGCATTCGGCCGGCGCGAACTGCATCGTCTTGCGCAGTTGAGTCCTGCGCCGTTGAAAGCGCCAGCAGGCGTCGGGCCCAAATTTGCGATCCGGCCCCGCGAGAGCGCTCGGCGGCTGCCTCCCGCCGAAGCCGGCTCGGTCGCCTCGGAAGCGAGCGATCTCGGCTCGCGTCGCTCCTTCAAATCGAAATCTGCCGCCCGATCTCCACGACCTGGTCATTCGGCAGTTGCAGAAAATCGCTGATCCGAGCGGCGTTGCGGCCCATCGCGGAAAACAGCGCCTCCTGCCAGCGCGGCAGGCCGCGGCCGTCCTCGCGCGGCACGATCGTCTCGTGCCCGACATAGTACGTCACATCGTCGAGGTCGGTCTCACAGCCGAGCGCCTTGCTCTCGGCGAGCACCCCTTGCACGTCCGGGTGCTCCATGAAGCCGTAACGCACCTCGGCGCGCCAGAATTTCGGCGCGGCTCTGGTCAATACGAGACGATCCTTGTCGTCGATGCGCGGGGTTGACATCACCGTCAGCGTCAGGATGAGCACATATTCATGCAGCGAGCGATTGTGCCGCACATGCCACAACATGACGGGCGGCGCGCCATGTTTTGCCCTTGTCAGGAACACCGCCGCGCCCGGCACGCGAGCGACCGCGCCCGATTGTATTTCGGCAATGAACTTGTCGAGAGGTTGGAGCGATTCCTCGACGCGGTCGTGGACGGACGCCGCGCCGCGATGCCATATCCACATCACCCCATAGACGAGAATCGCCAGAACCAACGGCACATAACCGCCCTCCAGCACCTTCGCCATATTGGCGACGAAGAAGCCGCCGTCGACGGCGAGGAAGAGGGCCGCGACCGCGCCGGCCGCCGGCAGGCTCCACAGCCAGATTTCGCGCATCGCGATGAACAGAAGCACCGACGTCATGAACATCGTCAGCGACACGGCGATGCCGTAGGCGGCGGCGAGATTGTCCGACTTGCCGAAGCCGATCGTCAGGCCTAATGTGACGATCATCAGCAGCCAATTGACCGCCCCGACATAGATCTGGCCGTACCCTTCTTCCGATGTCTGCTTGATGATGAGCCGCGGCAGCCAGCCGAGTTGGATTGCCTGGCGGGTCATCGAATAAGCGCCGGTGATGATCGATTGGCTGGCGATGATCGTCGCGACGGTCGCCAGCACGATGAGCGGCGTCAGCAACCAGCCAGGGCTGAGGCGATAAAAGATGTTGCCGTCGGTCGGCGCGCCTTCAAGGACCAATGCGGCTTGGCCGGCGTAGTTGAGGATCAGGCTCGGGAAAACGACGGCGCTCCAGGACAAGCGGATCGGCGTTGCGCCGAAATGCCCCATGTCGGCATAAAGCGCCTCGGCGCCGGTCACGCAAAGGAACACGCCCCCGAGCACCATGAAACTGCCGAACCCGCCCGAAAAGAGGTACTTCAGCCCATAGAGCGGGTTCAGCGCGACGAAGACGCTCGGGTGCTGGGCGATTCCATAGACGCCGAGCAGCGCCATCACGACGAACCATAGAAGCATCACCGGACCGAAGGCGCGTCCGATCTGGGCTGTCCCCAGCGGCTGGATCGCAAACAGCCCGAGGAGGATGACCACGGCGAGCGGCAGGACGTAGGCCTGCAGGGTCGGCGTCACTTGCTCCATGCCTTCGAGCGCGGAGAGCACCGAGATCGCCGGGGTGATCGCGCCATCGCCGTAGATCAGCGCCGCGCCGAACAGGCCGGCCGCTATGAGCACCGGCCGGTGTTGCTTCTTGACCCCGAGCAAGGTCATCAGCGCGATGATGCCGCCTTCGCCGTCATTGTCGATGCGCATGGCGAAATTGACGTATTTGACGCTGGTGATGATGAAGAGGGTCCACAAGATCAGGGACAGCGAGCCGAGGATGGTGGCCGCGTCCGGCTTGGGGCCGGTGAGGTCGAGCACGGTCTTCAGCGTATAGAGCGGGCTGGTGCCGATATCGCCGAAGACGACGCCGAGGGCCGCCAGGCTCAGGGCGGCGACATGTGGATTGGCTTGCGGCGCAGGGACCGCACTTGCCTCCTGGCTCGCCACGCTCAGCCTCTCATCGCAATCCTGGCGCGCCTGTCCGCTCGGCGCCGCGGCCGGCCGCTCCCCGCGCGGCCGATCAACTTCGGCAATATCTCAAAGGATTGCAACGGCGGTTTGTCAGGCTGGCGGGATCGCCGGGCTTTAGCGTAAAGCTTGCGCCATGGGCTCGAACGCGATTCGCATCCTCGGCATCGACCCCGGCCTGCGCAACACGGGCTATGGGCTGATCGAACAGCGCGGCGCGAATCTCGTCTTTATCGCCTGCGGCGCGATCACGACCGGCGCGGGCCATTCCCTCGCCGAGCGTCTCGCCCAAATCCATCGCGCGCTTGTCGCCCTGATCGAAAAGGAACGGCCCGACGAGGCGGCCATCGAGGAGACTTTCGTCAATCGCGATCCGCAATCGGCCCTGAAGCTCGGCCAGGCGCGCGGGATCGCCCTATCCGTCCCCGCCCTGCTCGGGCTGCCGGTCGCCGAATATGCGGCCAATGTCGTCAAGAAGACGATCGTCGGCGTCGGCCATGCCGAGAAGGCCCAGGTTGCGATGATGGTCAAAATGCTGCTGCCGGCCTCGCCCGCGGCGTCGCCGGACGCCGCCGACGCGCTCGCCCTCGCCATCACCCACGCCCAGCATCGCAACCTCAAGCGGCGAGGCGCGGCATGATCGGCAAGCTCAAGGGCCTCATCGATTCGATCGGCGAAGGCGAACTTATCCTCGACGTCAATGGCGTCGGCTATGTCGTCGCGGCCTCGGCGCGCACTTTGCGCAACCTGCCAGGCCTTGGCGAAGCAGCCGCCCTGTATGTCGAAACGCAAATGCGCGAAGATTCGATCAGGCTGTTCGGCTTTCTCGCAGAGGGAGAACGCGACTGGTTCCGCTTGCTGCAGAGCGTCCAAGGCGTCGGCGCCAAAGTGGCGTTGGCTATTCTTGGCGCGCTCTCCGCCGCCGATCTCGCCAGCGCCGTCGCCTTGCAGGACAAGGCCGCGGTCGCCCGCGCGCAAGGGGTCGGGCCCAAGCTCGCAGCGCGCATTGTCGCGGAATTGAAGGACAAGGCGCCGGCGCTGGGGGCGGCAGATCTCGGCTTGCCGGCTGCGACCCGCGCCGCGCCCGAGCTTGGCGGGCCCGCCCATGACGCGGTCCTCGCTCTCGTCAATCTCGGCTATGCCCGGCCGCAAGCGACGCTGGCTGTCGCCAAAGGCTTAGGCTCGCTCGGCGTCGCCGCGACCACTGCGGCGCTGATCAGGCACTCGCTGAAGGAACTGGCGCAATGACCAATGCGCCGCGCCGCCTCGTCTCGCCGGAAAAACGCGCCGAGGACGTCGATCCTTCGCTGCGTCCGCAAGTCCTCGCCGATTTCGTCGGTCAGGAGGCGGCGCGACGCAATTTGAAGGTCTTCATCGAATCGGCGCGCTCGCGCAGCGAAGCGCTCGATCACGTGCTCTTCGTCGGGCCGCCGGGGCTCGGCAAGACGACGCTCGCCCAAATTCTGGCGCGCGAACTCGGCGTCAATTTCCGGGCGACTTCCGGGCCGGTGATCGCCAAGGCGGGCGACCTTGCCGCCCAGCTCACCAATCTGGAGCCGCGCGACGTTCTGTTTATCGATGAAATCCATCGCCTCAATCCGGCGATCGAAGAGATCCTCTATCCTGCGATGGAGGATTTCCAACTCGACCTCATCATCGGCGCCGGGCCGGCGGCGCGTTCCGTGAAGATCGACCTCGCCCATTTCACGCTGATCGGCGCCACCACCCGCGCCGGCCTGCTGACGACGCCCTTACGTGACCGCTTCGGCATTCCGGTGCGGTTGAACTTCTACACGGTCGGCGAGCTCGAGAGCATCGTGAAGCGCGGCGCGCGGGTGATCGGCGTCGACCTGGCCGCCGACGGCGCCAACGAAATCGCGCGAAGGGCGCGGGGAACGCCCCGGATCGCCGGCCGCCTGCTGCGCCGCGTGCGCGACTTCGCGGTGGTCGAAGGCGCCTCGATCGTCGACCGCAAAGTCGCCGACGGCGCGCTCAGCCTGCTCGACGTCGATTCGAGCGGGCTCGACCAGATGGACCGTCGCTATCTCGAGACGATCGCGCTCGGCTTCGGCGGCGGTCCGGTCGGCGTCGAGACGATCGCCGCCGCGCTCTCCGAGCCGCGCGACGCGATCGAAGAAATCATCGAGCCCTATCTGATCCAGCAGGGCTTCATTCAGCGCACGCCGCGCGGACGCGTTTTGACCAGCAACGCCTTCAGGCATCTGGGGTTGAAGGAGCCGGCGCGCGAAACGATTCAAGCGGGACTGTTCGAGGAGGATTGACGCCAAGCTCTGATGACGCCGCCCAGTCAGCCGGCCTAAAAAGCGGTTGGCGGTCTACCCTCACCTCAACCCTCTCCCGCAAGCGGGAGAGGGGGCGCGACGCGCTTCATCAGCGGTTGAAGAAATTTCGCGGCGGCGAAAATACCCTTCTCCTGCTTGCGAGAGAAGGTGGCCCGAAGGGCCGGATGAGGGTAGGCCTCGACGGAATGGCGCTTATTGGTCCACGGGGAATCGTTTCTTGCCGACGCTGTTTCGCTTGCTCTTCGTTCTCGCGATCATCGCTGGCCTCGTCTATGGCGGAATGATCGCGCTGGTGACCTACGTACACGTTCAGCCGCGCGAGATCATCCAGACCGTCCCGCCCTCGAAACTGGAAAAATGAGCAAATGAACGCGCCGTCGACGCTCCGCCTTGTCGAAACCTTCCTCGAAGCGATGGCTTCGGAGCGGGCGGCGAGCGCGAACACGATCGCGGCGTACCGGCGCGATCTCGCCGACTACGTCGCCTTTCTTGCCGAAATCGGGGGAGATCCGCTCACCGCTTCGAGCGATCAAACGCGGGCTTTTCTCGTCCACCGCTCGAAAGAGGGGCTGAAGGCCTCTTCCTTGGCGCGCCAGCTCTCTGCGGTGCGGCAGTTCCACAAGCATCTCTATCTAGAGGGGCGCCGGTCGGACGACCCGGCGGCGGCGATCGAGGGACCAAGGCGCAGTCGCCCGGTTCCCAAAGTGTTGAGCGTCGCCGACGTCGACAAGTTGCTCAGCCTCGCTCATGAAGGTCTTGACGACCCCGAACGGCCGCCCGCCGAGCGCTTACGCGCGACCCGCATGGCCTGCCTCATCGAACTTCTCTATGCTTCGGGCCTGCGCGTGTCCGAGCTTCTCTCGCTGCCTAAATCCGTCGCCAACGCGCGCCAGCCGCTGATCGCGGTGCGCGGCAAAGGCGGCAAGGAGCGGCTCGCGCCGATCTCCGAGCCCGCCAGAGCGGCCATGGCGCGCTACCGCGCGATGCTCGAGGCGGAAGCGCCGGGCCGCGCCAAGAGCCCGTGGCTGTTTCCCGCGGACGGCGCCAGCGGCCATCTCACGCGTCAGGTCTTCGCGCGCGAACTGAAAGTCGTCGCGGTCGCCGCCGGCCTCGCCGCCGCGCGCATCAGTCCCCATGCCTTGCGTCACGCTTTCGCCAGCCACCTTTTGCAGAACGGCGCGGATCTTCGCGTCGTCCAGGACCTGCTTGGGCACGCCGACATTTCGACGACGCAAATCTATACGCATGTGCTCGACGAGCGGGCGAAGGCGATGGTGCGCGACCTGCATCCGCTTGGGGACGAGTAGACGCGGGTTGGCCTTCGTACTTAGTCTAGCGGATCGGACCCCCAAATGAACTCACCTGGCGGCCCGTGGCCTTGGCGGTTGTTTCCGGAGAGCCTCTGCGATTCAAATTGCGAATCCGATGCGCTAGACAACGAATATGCCTCTCATCTCCAAAACGCGAAAAAG
>DASZFX010000092.1:0-4668 GCA_035939375.1 Roseiarcus sp. | reverse complement strand
TGCGCTCGATGGCGGGGCCCGACCCAAAGGACTCGACCTGTTTCGACGGACCCGTGCCGGACTACGAGGCCGCCCTCGGTCGCTCGATCAAAGGCCGCGTCATCGGCGTGCCGAAGGAATATCGGCTCGACGGCATGAGTCCCGAGATCGAAAAACTCTGGGCCGAGGGCGTTGAATGGATGCGCGCCGCCGGCGCCCGCATCGTCGATATTTCTCTGCCGAACACGCATCACGCGCTGCCGGCTTATTATATTGTTGCGCCGGCCGAAGCTTCGTCCAATCTCGCGCGCTACGACGGCGTGCGTTATGGCCTGCGCGAGCCCGGCAAGGACATCATCGATCTCTATGAGAAGACGCGGGGCCTCGGCTTCGGCCCAGAAGTGCGCCGGCGCGTGATGATTGGGACCTATGTCCTCTCCGCCGGCTATTACGACGCCTATTACGTGCGCGCCCAGAAAATCCGCACCCTGATCAAGCGCGATTTCGAGCGGGTCTTCGCCGATGGCGTCGACGCCATCCTGACGCCGGCGACGCCGTCGGCTGCGTTCGGCATCGGCGAGAAGAGCTCGGCCGATCCCGTCGAAATGTATCTCAACGACGTCTTTACAGTGACGGTGAACATGGCTGGATTACCCGGCCTTGCCGCGCCTGCCGGCCTTTCGGCGGACGGCCTGCCGCTCGGCTTGCAATTGATCGGCCGGCCCTTCGATGAAGAGACCTTGTTCTCGCTCGGCGAGGTGATCGAGCAATCGGCGGGCCGCATGAAGTTGCCGCAGCCGTGGTGGGGCTGAGGCTGCGCGCCCCAGAAGATTGACGCGCGAACAGACCTTCAAGGAACATGAGGATGGCTCAGATCGAGACGTCGAGGTTCATCAAAGGCGCGACCGGCGACTGGGAAGTGATCGTCGGCCTGGAGGTCCATGCGCAGGTGACCTCGCGCTCGAAGCTCTTCTCCGGCGCCTCGACCGAATTCGGCGGGGCGCCGAATTCGCATGTCTCGCTGGTCGATGCAGCGATGCCCGGCATGCTGCCGGTGATCAACGCCGAATGCATCGCCCAAGCGGTGCGCACTGGGCTCGGCCTCAAGGCCAAGATCAATAAGCGCTCGACCTTTGACCGCAAGAATTACTTCTATCCCGATCTGCCCCAGGGCTATCAGATTTCGCAATATAAGAGCCCGATCGTCGGCGAAGGCGAGGTCCTCGTCGACCTTTCGCCCGACCGCACAATCAAAGTCGGCATCGAGCGCTTGCATCTCGAGCAGGACGCCGGCAAATCACTGCACGATCAGTCGCCCACCATGAGCTTCGTGGATCTCAATCGCTCAGGGGTCGCGCTGATGGAGATCGTCTCCAAGCCTGACATGCGCTCGGCCGATGAAGCCAAAGCCTATGTGACCAAGCTGCGCGCTATCCTGCGTTATATCGGCTCGTGCGACGGCGACATGGAGAAGGGAAATCTGCGCGCCGACGTCAATGTTTCGGTGCGACGGCCCGGAGAGCCTTTCGGCACGCGCTGCGAAATCAAGAACGTCAATTCGATCCGCTTCATCGGCCAGGCGATCGAGGCCGAGGCGCGTCGGCAGATCGCGGTCATCGAGGACGGCGGCTCGATCGACCAGGAGACGCGGCTGTTCGATCCCGGCCGCGGCGAGACGCGGCCGATGCGTTCAAAGGAAGAAGCGCATGACTACCGCTATTTCCCCGATCCCGACTTGCTGCCGCTCGAATTCGATGACGCCTATGTCGAAGGCCTCGCCGCGCATCTACCGGAACTGCCAGACGCCAAGAAGGCGCGCTTCATGGCCGATTATGGGCTGTCTTCGTATGACGCCGGCGTGCTTGTCGCAGAGCGCGAGACGGCGGACTATTTCGAGGCGGCGGTCCGTCACGGCGCCGTCAAGCGCGACGCCAAAACGGTCGCCAATTGGATCATGGGCGACCTCGCCGCCTTCGCCAATAGCCAGTCGCGCTCCGTCGCCGAGACGCATGTAAAGCCTGCGCAGATCGCCGATCTCGTCGACCTCATCGAGGCGCAGGTGATCTCCGGCAAGATCGCCAAAGACGTGCTCGCAATCGTCATCGCCGAGGAGTGGCAAGCGATGCCGAGCGCCATCGTCGAGGCGCGCGGCCTCAGGCAAGTGACCGACGTCGGCGCAATCGAAGCTGCGGTCGATCAGATCATTGCCGCCAATCCCGACAAAGTCGCGCAAGCGAAATTGAAGCCGACCATGCTCGGTTGGTTTGTCGGACAGGTGATGAAATCGACCGGCGGCAAAGCCAATCCGCAGGCTGTCAACGACATGCTGAGACGCAAATTGAGCCTTTGATGAGGTCGAACGGCGCTCTCCGATTCGGCGATTCGTGTCGCATCGCGCCGGTTGCAAGCGTCGAGTCGCATTGACCGCGACAAATTTGCGTATGCGCCTGCGAAGAAAAATTCGATTGCCCCGCGCTCGCATGATGTTTTTTTTCGAGACGCGCGGGCGCGCGTCGCAACCACTCTCAAGCCGATGACGAGAGCGCGAATCGGCGCCGGAGATCGTCGTCAGCGTTGAGCGAGCGTTACGACGCGCTATCGTTGAATCCCTAGAAAAACAAGGCGTCACCGCGTTGCGACGCCTACGACGCGCGCATTGCGCGCGAGCGTTTTCGGCGAAGGCTGAGTCGCCCCACAGTCAAGAGTTTTCTTCACGTGCGCGCTTCGCGCGGTGCGCGTCGAACACCGAATCTGCGCAGCATAATTCGATAGACAGGCGCATGAAGCGCTATGCGCGCATCATACGAGACTTGCTCTCGTTGGGAACGCAGGTAGCTTTGAAATCGTTTGATGTCTGCGCGCGAACGAAAAGCGTGGGCAATGAATTTAAGAGGGACGAACCAAAATGGCGAAAGCTGCTGCAAAGAAATCCTCGCGCAAGACCGCCGCGAAGAAGACGGCCCGTAAAGGCGCCGCCAAGAAGGGCGCTGCGAAAAAGGGCGCGCGCAAGGGCGCTGCCAAGAAGGGCGCGCGCAAGGGCGCTGCCAAGAAAGGCGCGCGCAAGGGCGCGTCGAAAAAGAAAGCCGCCAAGAAGAAGGCCCCAGCAAAGCGCAAGGCCCCAAAGAAACCAGAGCCGGCGCCGATGCCGCCGACGATGCCTGAGTCGACATAGCGGAAGCGCGTTCACTCGCGCCAATTCCTCGAGCGCGGCGATAGGCCCCAGGGCTCCGCCGCGCATCGTCGTTTGGCGCCGCATGCCTCGGCCGGCGGCGCTCTGACAGTCCGGCTCGGCGAAACCCTTCGTCGCGGCCGCAAGACCAGCCGGCGTTTCGCCGCGCAAGGGGAGACTTGCGCTTCCGCTCTTTCGGCGCCCTGCGCCCTCGGAAGGATCGGCGACGAAGCGAGCGGCGCCAGGCGTCGGCGGCTCGCCCTGCTGAGCGAAAGACAACGACGCCCTGAGCATGCAGTCGATGTGATCGACCTCTATTAATGGCAGCCCCCGAATTTGGATATTTCCATCATGCTCGAAGAACGCGTGCCCCTACGCCCTCCGAAAGATCAACTTCGGGCGCGGCGAACAATTCAAGACTGACTTCCCGGCGATCTCGCCGAACAACCGCATTCCCGCGATCGTCGATCCCAGGGGTCCGACGGCGAGCCGATCTCGGTTGGCGAAATCAGACGCGACTCTGCAAGGGGAGATCAGCGCCTTTCCTCATCTCGCACGCTGCTCGATTGCGGTTCTCGCGCTGCCTTCAGGAGAGGGGCGTCTACGCTGGCATGAGGACCACACGCCGATCGATCTTGCGACGGACAACGAGATGCAGGCGATCCTGTTTAGATCAACGCGCGCCGAGCGCTTCATCGGCCAATAAGCGGGCGCGGACGGGCTCTCCGGCCTGTGGTCGGATTCGCGCCTTGACGAACCGCCGTCGCCCGCGCCAAATGCCGCCGCTGCGCATTGCCGAACGCTGAATTTTCAAGGCAATACAATGCTGGAGACGTGGCCGAGAGGCTGAAGGCGGCGGTTTGCTAAACCGTTATAGGGTTGTAAAGCCCTATCGAGGGTTCGAATCCCTCCGTCTCCGCCAGCCCTTACAACCCCTTGCTATCGAACCCGACCATTCGCGCCTGTATTCATTCATCGACAGTTTTTCCAGGCCGTCGCCGACTGCAAGGGCATCGCCAGCCAAGGATATTCGGAAGCGGAGGCGACCGATAGCCTTCAAGGCGCGGAAGGGCGTCGCCGAATATGTCGGCCCGCCGCGTGTTATATTGCGCAGCATTTAGCCATGGTGCGCAAACCTCTACTCATGGCCGCCGCCGCAAGCGTCGCGCTGCTGACGCAACCGTCATAATCGGCCAGTATGGGTCCGTCATCGGGGGAAGGTCCTAAGTCAAAGCGCCGACGTGGCATCTGTGAGAGGCGCCGGCGCAGCACATGCAGCCGAGCTCGCCCGTCGGTTCTCTGCAGGAGAAGTGATCATGTTTAGCAAAACGGCGAAAAACAATGTGTTTATGTCGCTGATGGTTGCAGGCGCCCTGGCGTTCGCGAATGGCGGCGTCCATGCCGCTATCGCGCCGTTACCCATCGGCATTTGGTCAGACGTCCAGCTCGTCAGCGGCGGCTGTGGCTATGGATTTCGACGCACTCACGCGGGACACTGCGTAAGGGATGTCGTTTACCAT
>DASZFX010000091.1:0-13692 GCA_035939375.1 Roseiarcus sp. | reverse complement strand
CATTTGCCCTCGACACGGGCCGGTCGGCGATGATACTGAGCCAGCCAAAGGGGAGATGGGTCTACCGCAAAGGGGGAGTCAATGTCGTCGTTTGACGCCGCCAGGCTGGTGGGGCGATGGCGCTCGGGCTCTCAGTCGGCGGCTGCTTTCAGCCGCTTTATGGCCAAGCCTCCCATCCTGGCCTGGTCGAAGACATGCGCGCGATCGAAGTGGCGGAGATCGGCCCTCAGATCGACAAGGTCATAAAACCGAACGCGATCGGAATCAGCGCCGATGTCGACCGCATCGACCGAATCGCCCACTATTTGCGGAACGACTTGATTTTCAATCTCAACGGCACGGGAACCTCGCCGCCGCTCAAATACCGCCTGACGGTCACGACCAAAGAAACGACGACGACGCCCACGGTAGAATCGCAAGAGGGCGTAGCGGACGCCGCGACTTTGACCGTGTCGGCAAAATACATTCTGACGCCCTATGGCGGCGGCGCCCCGATCATCTCCAACGAGGCGGTCTCTTCGGCGGTTTATGACATCAGCTTCAATCACTTCGGCAATCTTCGCGCCGCTCGCGACGCCGAGATCAGGCTGGCGAAATCGCTGGCTGACGAAATGGAGCTGCGAATCGCGGCAGCCTTGGCCGAAAAACAGGGGAGTTGACACGCCGGCCAAACGCGGTCTCGCTATGGGGCGGCGTTGCTGAGGCGACGTTATCGATTTGGCGTCAAAGTGCTGATAATCCTGACGATCTACGGTATGATGGGCGCCGGGTGAATCAGAAGCGAAACGTCTGTGACGCGCTTGGCGAGGCGGGGGCGAAATCTGAAATGGCGAGCCAGCTCTTTGGAATGCGCGGCAGAATCTTTTTTTTCGGCCTAGCGACACTTTTGCCACTGAGCGCGCAGGCCGCCGACCTGCCCGCCCCGCCGCCGCCTGTGGCGTTTCCCCCACTCCCCGTGAGCGATTGGCGCGGCCCTTACGCCGGCACGTTCGTCGGCGCCGGTCTAGGCGTCTTTTCGACGCGCGAGACCGCCTCGGCCTCCGGCTCCGGGACCGGCTTCACGACCGGCGTGCTGGGCGGTTACAACTGGCAAACGGGCGCGATCGTCTATGGTCTCGAAGGCGACATCGCCACGAACACCATGCAGCATAGTTTCGCCGGCGCCCCGGGGCTCACCGCCAATACGGTCGAGGAAATCTATGCGTTGCATGGTCGAGCGCGGCTCGGCTACGATCTCGGCGCCTTCATGCCCTTCGTCGCTGGCGGCGTCGCCTTTGGACAGAATGAACAATTCCGCCAAGCGCCCTTGGAGTTCGACGGCGCCACGCACAACTCTACCGGCTGGACTCTTGGCGCCGGCGTCGACGTCAAAGTCGCGCTGCCCTTGCTCGGCCTGTCGGTTCTGCGCGGCGAATACCTCTACGAGGCCTATCCGACGACGACCTTCGGACTCAACGGGCCGGTGCTGCACACCAACATCGCGGACCATATTTTCCGCGTCGCGCTGATCTCGCGCATCGGCGAGACATGGCGTGCGCCGGCCAATCCCGACGTCATCGATTGGGCAGGCGATTACGCCGGCGTGATCGGCGGCGGCGCATGGGATTGGCTGACGACCAGCGGCAATCTCGGCGGGGCCACGAAATTCGGCGCGGCGGGTCCGTTCGCCGGCGCCTACACAGGCCACAATTGGATGTTCGGCCAGACCATGCTCGGCCTCGAAGGGGCGACGACGCTTGGCCATATCGCGGGCCACGGCGGCCAACCCGGAGCCATCACAACCAGCTACAACGACTATGCGCAGAGCGATTTTCGCGGCCGGGTCGGCTATTCGATCGGGCGTTTCATGCCGTTCCTGGCGGCGGGCGTCTCCTATAACCAAAGCCGGCAGATCGACACGCTCGCCGCTAACGATCAGGGCCTTGTGCCCTCGTGGGCAGGGACCGCCGGCGTCGGGCTCGACTATATGTTGACCGAGCGCCTCGCCTTCAGGGCGGAATATCTCTATTCGCGGTCCCTGGCCAACGAGACGACGCACCTCGACAGCGACGCCTGCTGCACGCAGCGGCGAACCAGCGACACGCTGCGGTTCGGCCTCGCCTACTACTTCCACTAACGGGCGATCAGGCGTGAGAGAGGGCCGCCGCGGCCGCCGGCCCGTCGTCACGCCAGGGTCACAACAGATTGGTCTCTGATCGACGGCGAAACGCGATCGATTCGATCGCGAAAATCAAGAGGCAAATCCCATGCCCCGCCTGTTCACCGGCCTCGAAATCCCCTCGGATGTTGCGGCGGACCTGGCGATGCTGCGCGGCGGCGTCGCGGGCGCCCGCTGGATCGACGTTGAAAACTATCACATCACGCTGCGCTTCATCGGCGACGTCGACGATCGTACCGCCAACGAAGCGGCGGCGATCCTCGACGAGATTCAGCGTCCATCCTTCACGGTGACTTTGGATAGCCTGAGTTGGTTCGGCGCGGACAAGCCGCGCGCCATCGTCGCCAAAGTCAAACCGAGCGCCCCGCTCGTCGAATTGCAGGCCGATCAGGAGCGGCGCTTGCGGCGCGTAGGCATCGAACCGGAGCCCCGAAAATATACGCCGCATGTGACGCTGGCGCGGCTGCGCGCGACCTCGATCCATGCGGTCGCCGACTATTTGAGCGCGCGCGGCTACTTCCCTTCCCGTCAATTCGAGGCCAAGCGCTTCGTCCTTTTCTCCTCACGCGCCTCGACCGGCGGCGGCCCCTATCTCGTTGAGGCAGCCTATGGGTTGCTTGAGCGATTGCCGTCCGAAGCCCGAGCGTGGCGATGACCCTTTCGCCGTCGAGCCTCGTTTGACGCAATGAAGCGCCGCTGACCCATGAATTTTTCGATCGATTCTCGGCGGCGGCGCGTTTCGCTCGATCCTCGCGATCCGGTGTTTTTCAACGATCCCTATCCCGCCTATCGCGCCATTCGCGAGGCGAACCCTGTCTTCTTTTGGGAGCAATATGGATTTTGGTGCTTCGCCCGCCATGACGACGTCACCGGGTTGCTTCGCGACCGCCGGTTCGGGCGCCAGATTCTGCATGTAGCGAGCCGGCGCGAGCTCGGCTGGGACGAGCCCGGCGCGCATCTGAAGCCTTTCCTTGATCTCGAGGCTCATTCGCTGCTCGAACTGGAGCCGCCCGAGCACACGCGCCTGCGCAATCTCGTCAATCGCGCCTTCGTCTCGCGCCAGGTGGAGCGGCTCGCTCCGCGCATCGGCGCCCTGACCAACCAGCTCATCGACGGCTTCAGGCCGCGCGGCTCGGCCGATCTCCTCGGCGAACTGGCGGTTCAGATTCCCGTCGTCGTCATCGCCGAGCTCCTCGGCGTGCCGACCCCTATGTGGCGTCAGCTTCTCGATTGGTCGCACCGCATGGTGGCGATGTACCAATTCGGCGTCACCCGCGCGGTCGAGGATGGCGCCGCAGCGGCGGCGGGCGAATTTTCCGCTTTCCTCACCGCCTATGTCGAGGAGCGACGCAAGAAGCGGGCCGACGATCTCATCAGCCGGCTGATCGACGCCGAGGAGGCCGGCGGAAAGCTGAGCCAGGAGGAATTGATCGCGACATGCGTGCTTTTGCTCAACGCCGGTCATGAAGCCACGGTGCATGGGATCGGCAACGGCGCCAAGGCGATGCTCGAAAGCGGCGCCGCCGCCGTTGCGGCTTTGGCCGCTGGCGGGGCGACTCAGAGCAGCCTTGTCGAAGAACTCTTGCGCTACGATCCGCCGCTTCATCTCTTCACGCGCTACGCTCTCGAAGAGATCGAATATGAAGGGGCGCGGCTCAAGAAAGGCGAACGGATCGGCCTTCTCCTCGGCGCTGCTAACCGCGACCCCGAGCGCTTCCCCGATCCCGACCGAATCGACTGGGCGCGCGCGCCCAATCCACATGTCGCTTTCGGCGGCGGCATCCATTTCTGCGTCGGCGCGCCGCTCGCTCGCCTCGAGCTAGAGATCGTCCTGCCGATCCTGTTCGAGCGGTTGCCCGGCCTCGCCCTTGCCGGGACGCCGCGCTATCGCGATTCTTTCCACTTTCACGGTCTGGAATCGCTGCCCGTGCGCTGGCGAACGTAACGAGCAAAAGTTCCGGCTCAAAAAGATACTTCCCGCGCGCCCTTTGCGGTCGCATTCTTTTCGCCCTGCAAAAATCAGGGAAATTCGCGCCGATTCGTCGTTTAGAATTCACAGGTTACAAGCAATAAGTGGAAACGCCTTGCGCGCGGATCGACAAACTGCGGCCGCCGCCTTAGGTTGAATCCAACGGTGATCGCAGCGCCGCTTTCGCCTTGGCGAGCTGGTCGACGCGCGAGGGCGACGCGGGCGACGAGCGTCACGGAGCACAGTAATGGATGTGGATGTCGACAAGGACTTGGTTGACGCAAAGCCGGTCTCGGCAAGCAGCGACAAGCGGTCGCCCGAGGCCCTCGCCAATGGTCACGGCGTCCCCGCCCCCGCCGTCGAGGCCGAGCGCAACACGATCTTCGACAATCTCGTCAAGGTCGAAGGCGAAGTTTCCGGCCTCATCGCCTATTCGATCTACAAGCAGAACAAACGCGCCTGGCTGAGCGACTTCCAAAAGATCGTCGGCCGGCAGCCAGACGAGGTCGAGACCCGCGCCTATATTATCGGCGAGAGTACGGACCGCCGGCTCTCCACCTATCGCCATCTTGCTCAATCGATTCTCGCCGGCCAAGGGCCCGAAGGCATGGCGCGCGGCGGCGCGGCGAACCGCTCAAGCTCGTTCTATATCGTGTGGGCCGTCGTACTCGTCGCGGCAGTCGCGGTGCTCGCCTATGCGCTGCGTTCCGGCGTCGCGCTCCCCAAATGAATCAGCGCACGACCGTCAGTCGCTTGGCGGCGCGGGTAAGCCCCGTATAGAGCCAGCGATTGCGGTTTTCGCCGAAGGCGTAGCTTTCGTCGAAAAGCATGACGGCGTCCCATTGTGAACCTTGCGCCTTGTGCACGGTGAGCGCATAGCCGAAATCGAATTGGTCGGATTCCCGGCGCAGCGCCGGAGGTATTTGTTCTTCGCCGTCTTCGAAAAATTGCCTGAGCACCGCGACCTTGACGTTTGTCCGGCCGATCTCGTCCTCGGCTTTCAGAACCATGCGCAGAAAATCCTTGTGCGGGGACCTCAACGTCTCGACACGCCACAGGCCCCCATTGATCAATCCCTTCGCGCGATCGTTGCGCAGGCAGACCAGTTTATCGCCGGCCGTCGGCATGAGACCCGCCATCCCTGAGAGTTCGCGGATGCGCTGATTATAGAGACGCCGGGTGCGGTTGAGCCCGACCAGCACTTGATCTGCGGCAAGTACGGCCTCGGGCGCGACGTCGCCGCGGCGGATCACACGGCTCTCGCCATAATCGCCATAGGCGAGCCTGCCGCCGGCGCGAACTTCGGCGGACATGCGAATGATCGGATCGTCCTTCTCCTGGCGATGGATTTCGGTCAGCATGACGTCCGGCTCGGCGTCGGTGAAGAAGCCGCCGCCTTTGACCGGCGGAAGCTGCGCCGGATCGCCGAGGACGAGGATCGGCTTGCCGAAGGAGAGCAGGTCGCGGCCGAGTTCGGCGTCGACCATCGAACATTCGTCGATCACGATCAGGCCGGCGCGCGATGCCGGCCCGTCGTGATTGAGCTTAAAGGTCGGGGCGCCCTCGTCGTCGTCGACCGCGCGGTAGATGAGAGCGTGGATGGTGGTCGCCCCGGCGCAGCCCTTCGAGCGCATGACGAGTGCGGCCTTGCCGGTAAAGGCGGCATAGGCGGCCTCGCCCTTGGCGCCGCTCGCGACATGGCGCGCCAGCGTCGTCTTGCCAACCCCGGCATAGCCAAACAGGCGAAACACCTGGGGCTCGCCCGCCGCGAGCCAACGCCCAACCTTGTCGAGCGCGGCGCTTTGCTCGCCCGTCCAGTCCATCGAATGCCCTTCTCAAAAAAGGTTCCCTTACGGCAATCGAATCGGACCGCCGAACATGTGCGAACCAGTAAAGGCTTGGTTAAAGTTTTACGCATACTCTATTGACCGCAAAGCATCCGGAAGGCCAGCCCGCGGCAGCCCTCGCGAAGGCGTGAGGGCGAATCGGGCTTGAATCGCCGTTTGCCGTCCCCATATTCGGTGGCGGTCGACGGTAGGTCCTTCGGGTCTAAGTCGGCGCGTTGTTGCACAGCGGCAAAGCGCTTCCTTGAGAAGGCTTTGTGAAGAAGCGCCGGAAGGGCTTCGATTATGGTGCGCGCGGTTGGTTTGAATTCTCCTTTGTTGCTCGGCTTCGACGCCATCGAGCGTGCGCTCGACAAAGCCTCGAAGTCAGCCTCCGACGGCTACCCTCCTTACAATATCGAGAGAATAGCCTCGTCGGGAAACACACCGGAGATTCTGCGCATTACGATTGCGGTCGCCGGTTTTGGCCAGGATCAGATCGAGGTGACTCAAGAGGAGAACCAACTCCTCGTCCGAGGCCGCCAGCAGGAGGATAAGGCGAGGGAATATCTGCATCGCGGCATCGCCGCGCGGCAGTTCCAGCGCAGCTTCCTCCTCGCCGAAGGCATCGAAGTGCTTGGCGCCGAACTTGCCAATGGACTCCTGTCCATTGATTTGGCGAGGCCCAGGCCGGAGAGGACGGTCAAGAAGATCAATATTTTAGCGCGAGACTGAAGGTTCGCGTGAAGCAGGTCCCGTAAGAGACGGCTTATAGAGGAGTAAAGACCATGATCGGCGAAAATGACAGACGCCCGGCCTTGACGCCGCAGGAATTCGCCCATCTCGGCGGCGGTTCGCTCGCCTATGTGAAGACGATCCGCTCCGAGGACGCGCAGACCCTGTTTCCGCAGGCCCCGGCGATACAACCCGGATTGAAGCTTTTTGCGCTGCTCGGCGCCGATGGGACGCCGATCATGCTGACCGATTCGCGCGACGCCGCGATCGCCAACGCCTGGGAAAACCAGCTCCAGACGGTGAGCCTGCATTGATGCGGCGCGCCGTCCCCTGAGGGCGGCGATCCGGCCCATAGTCAACGCCCCGGCCCCCCGCGCGAAAGCCCGGTCGCGGGCGGCAACGAAAGGCCCGCACGCGGCGCGAGAATCGGCTAGAAGGGTGGCTTCCAAACTCTCCTGTCGGATCTCGTCATGCGCGCCTATCTCGATCTTCTCGCCGAAGCGCTTGAAAAGGGCGTCGTCAAGGGCGACCGCACCGGCGTCGGCGTGAAATCGATTTTCGGACGTCAGATGCGCTTCGATCTCGGCCAGGGCTTTCCGATGGTCACGACCAAGCGCGTCCATCGCAAATCCGTCGTCCATGAATTGCTGTGGTTCCTGAAAGGCGACACCAATGTCGCCTACCTCAACGCCAATGGCGTCGGCATCTGGGACGAATGGGCGGAGGCGGACGGCGACCTCGGCCCGGTCTACGGCAAACAATGGCGCGCCTGGGCGGGGCCGGACGGCAGGGTCCATGACCAGATCGACTGGCTCCTGAAAGAGATCAAGCGCAATCCGAACTCGCGCCGCCTCATCGTCTCGGCCTGGAACGTCGCCGACATCGAGCGGATGAAGCTCGCGCCCTGCCATTGCCTGTTCCAGTTCTATGTCGCCGAAGGCAAGCTCTCCTGCCAACTCTACCAGCGCTCCGGCGATCTCTTTCTCGGCGTGCCTTTCAATATCGCGAGCTACGCGCTGCTGACCCATATGGTCGCTGCGGCGAGCGGCCTCGGCGTCGGCGAATTCGTCCACACGTTGGGCGACGCCCATCTCTACCTCAATCATCTCGAACAGGCGCGCGAGCAATTGACGCGCGAGCCGCGTCCCCTGCCGCGCCTCAGGCTCAACGCCGCCGGCAAGTCGCTCTTCGACATCGCTTACCAAGACATCGACTTCGAGGGTTACGATCCCTGGCCGGCGATCAAGGCGCCGATCGCCGTATGACGATTTCCCTGGTCGCGGCGGTTGCGCGCAACGGCGTGATTGGGAACGGCAACAGGCTCTCCTGGCGACTGTCGACCGACATGAAGCGCTTTCGCGCGCTCACCTTGGGCAAGCCGCTCATCATGGGCCGCAAGACCTATCAATCGATCGGCAAGCCCTTGCCCGGCCGCGACACGATCATCGTCACCCGCAATCGCGACTATGCCGCGGAAGGTACGCATATTGCCGCCGACATCGAGGCGGCGCTGGCCCTCGCCAAGACTTTGCCGAGCGGCGGACAAGGCGACATCATCATCGCCGGCGGCGGGGAGATCTACGCGCAGACGATCGATCGCGCCGACCGGCTGTTCATCACGGAAGTCGATCTGGCGCCGCCGGGCGATGCGCATTTTCCGCCGATCGATCCTACGCTTTGGCGTGAGGTCAAGCGGGAGAGGCCGACGCGGGGCGAGCGCGACGAAGCGGATTTCGCTTTCGTGGACTATGAGAGGCGGTAACCCTTGCCATCCCGCAAAGCGGAGAGACGGGACTCGCCTTTTACTCCGGCGCCGGCCGAAATCCCCAGCGCTCCGCGAGCGCCAGACATTCGCGCCAGCCCGTAACGCCCGCCGTCGTCGAGATCGCCCGCATCGAAGCCGCCGCCGCGCAATGAGCAAGCGCCAGCGCCTGGCGCAAGTCCCAGCCTTCGTGGAGCCCATAGAGAAAGCCCGCGGCGAAGGCATCTCCCGCGCCATTGGCGCCGACGATCTCCTTCGCCGGCATGGCGAGCGAGCCGACCGCGACCCAGCCGCCGTCGCGATCGGCCGCGATGGCCCCTTCCGGAAAATGCGCCGCGACGATTTGCATCGGCCCCGAGGCCAGCGCGGCTTGCAGCGCGCGCCGCACGGCGGGAACGTCGGTTCGTCCTTCGACCCGGGTCGCGATCCCCGTCGCCGCGCCGATCTCGAAATCATTGACGATGAGAAAATCGAGATGCGGCAGGCACGGGCGCGTCAGCGCGGCGAGCCGCTCGGCCGCGATCGTCATCAATTCGAGATTGGTTTCGAGACCGCTCTTTCGCGCCGCCTTCAGGACCGCTACCCAGCCATTGGCTTCGCCGCGCGACGGCGCGTCCATCGTCTGATGCGCGCCGGGCAGGCCGAGATGCAGGATGCGCGCCTGCGCTCCCACAAAATCGAAATCGTCCGGGCTCAGCAGCCTGGCGACGCCGGTATGGAAGAAATGGGTGCGCCTTCCGCTGCCGGCGACGGCGAAAGCGTCGACGGAAAATGTCGCCGCGCCCGGTACGACCCGCATCCGCTCCCGCGCGATTCCAAAAGCGTCGCATTCGGCGGCGAGAAAGCGTCCGTTCTCGTCGTCGCCGATCAGGCCGATCGTCTCGACCGTGATGGCGGAATCGAGTCGGCGAATGTCAATCGCGAGGTTGCAGGCCGAGCCGCCGCCCTGGCGATCGATCGCCAGGACTTCATTCGCCGTATCTTCCGCCGGCCAGGCGGCGATCAGCTTGTTGTAATCGACGCACCAAGTCCCGGCGGTGACGAAGCCACGGCGCGCCGCCATCGCCGCTCAGCCCATTTTCAAGACGGCTTCGGTGATCTCCGCGTCGGCGGCAAGATCGCGATTGGGCTTGATCCCCTCTTTTTGCAAGGCGCCATGATAGGCTTTCACCGCCTCAGCGGGCGTCGCTGCGCCGTCGGCGACGGTACGCATCATTTTGACGATGACGAGCGGCGATTCGGCGAGATTGATCTTGCGGCCGAACAGCGCGACCCGCGCGCCATAGCGCTCGGCCTGGGCGATCAATTCGAAGCAATCGCGCGTCGTGCCCGCCCCGCCGCCGAGGACGCCGACGATCAGGCGCGGATCATAGGAGGCCATCTCCTCCAGCGCCTTGGGACCGTTGTAGGCGACCTTGAGGAACAGCGGCCGCTCGGCGTCGGTGAGCCCGGCGAGGCTGCGCTGGATGCAATCATTGACGTAGTGCGGGAGTACTTCCGGCGCGATGCCGGTGGCGACGTTCGGATTGAACACTTCGAGAAAATAGTTGAAGCCGAGTTCAGCGGCCTCGGCGCGAAATTCCTTGAACGCATTGAGCGAGGCAAGGTCGGCGTCGATGTCATTGTTGAACGTCATCGAATAGAGGCCAAGGTCCGTACCGACGATCGGCGCGCCGGGCTTCGGCGTCGGCGAGCCCCACATGACCCGTGAGAGGGTGGCGGAGCGGAAGGGCCGTGAGGACTTTTGCGCATAGGTCGCCCCGCGCATCACCCAGATGTCGGTCGTATCATTGGCGCGGATCGCCGGCTTGACCGCGCTGCGCTCGAAGACGCCACGGCGACGGAGGCTTTCGAGGTTGGAGAGCGAGGTCAACATGATGTCGACGATGTCTTGTTCGACCACCGCCTGGATCTGATCGAGGAATTCCTCGCGCGTGCGATAGCGGCTGAAGGTCCCGTCCTTCTGGCGCGCCGGCCCTGCCGCGGCGATGCCCGGGCCCATGTCCGGGTCCTTGGCGTCGGCGATGATGAAGTCGGCGCGCTCATAGCGGCCGGCGCGAATGCGCGCCAATTTCTCATCGAGCCGCGCCATTCGGATTTTCCTTATTTGGTTCGTTGAAAGTCGGCGGATGGCCCAGGCGGGCGCCACGCCGCTTATAGCCGGGCAGGCGCGAGGCGCAAACGCGTCCTGCCTTTCCGTTCGGCCCAGGCGATTGGCGACCCTGATCTTTACCGACGACAGCCGGCGAACGGCCGTCTCTGCGCAGCAAACAAAAGCCACATCGGACCGGCGTCGTCACCCGAAGCGGCGAAGCGGAGCGGACCAGCGCGAAGCGCTTGACGACGACGGGCGGATGTGGCCCGCGTGGGCGCGCCATCCATCGGCTTGCGTGAAGCAAGGGAGGGGTAGCGCGCGTCGTGCGGTCGAGCGGGCCGTCGCGGCGAGGATTTCCCTTACGCGGCGCGCACCCCTCCATCCATGCATCTCATGGGTCCCCCTCCCCGCTTAGCTTGGCTGCGCGGGGAGGATGGGCGGACGCGAACCGCCGGCCAGCCCAGATCCTTCGCCAAAATGCACTGGCGCCGCCGCCCCTTTCCTGTATAAGGGCGCCCGCGAGGCGCGTTTTCGCCTGGCTTTAGAACGTGACCGTCCTGGACGACATCCCGGAGCGGCCATCCCTCCGGCGGAGCGCTTTTAACCGGCTCCCGCCGCGGCGCCGACCCTTAAAAGAGCCCGGCGCCTCCCGAATAGAAAGGAAAGACCGATGTCGATCAGTGTCGAGCGCAAGCAGGCGCTCGTGAAGGAATATGCTTTGAAGGCCGGCGACACGGGTTCGCCGGAGGTGCAGGTCGCGATCCTGACTGAAAGAATCGCCAATCTCACCGAACATTTCAAATCGCATGTGAAGGACAGTCACTCGCGCCGGGGCCTGCTTAAGATGGTCTCGCAGCGCCGCACGCTGCTCGACTATGTGAAGAGGCAGGACGAAGGCCGCTACAAGTCGCTCATCGAGCGCTTGGGGATTCGTCGCTGATTCCAGTGCGGCGCGCCGCGTCGACGAAAGTCGTACCGAAGAGGACGGCGGCATGGGGCCGCCATTCTCGCTACAAGAAGGAAGCGACGCGCCATGGCAGGATCGCCAGACGCTGGACCTGCCGCCTGAGGCGGCTTGGCGGCCAACGTCTCGCCGTCTTGCTCATGGCCGTTTTGCTTTCGCCATGACCGAAAGATGAAAGAACATGTTCGATATTCAACGTGAAGAACTCAATTGGTGCGGTCGTCCGCTGGTGCTCGAGACCGGCCGCATGGCGCGTCAGGCCGATGGCGCGGTATTCGCCAGTTGGGGCGAGACCAGTCTCCTCGCCACCGTCGTCGCCATGAAGTCGCCGAAGCCGGGAGTGGATTTTTTCCCCCTGACCGTCAACTACCAGGAAAAGGCTTTCGCGGCCGGGCGCATTCCCGGCGGCTACCTCAAGCGCGAAGGACGCCCCTCCGACCGCGAGACCTTGGTCTCGCGGCTGATCGACCGGCCGATCCGCCCGCTGTTCCCCGACGGCTTCCGTTGCGACACGCAGGTGATCGTCACCGTCCTCAGCCATGACCTCGAGAACGATCCCGACGTGCTGGCGATTGTCGCGGCCTCCGCCGCGCTCACCCTTTCCGGCATTCCCTTCATGGGGCCGATCGGCGCGGCGCGGGTCGGCCATGTCGGCGGTCAGTTGAAGGTCAATCCAACCGTCGACGAAATGAAGGAATCCGCCCTCGATCTCGTCGTCGCCGGCACCGGCGAGGCGGTGCTGATGGTCGAATCGGAAGCCAAGGAGCTTTCCGAAGAGACCATGCTCCAGGCCGTCATGGATGGGCACAAGGGCTTCCAGCCGGTGATCCAGGCGATCATCCGCCTTGCCGAAAAGGCGGCCAAGGAGCCGCGCGAACTCGTCGCACTCGATAAATCCACCGTGCTGAAGGCGGTGCTCGACCATGCCGAAAGCGAGCTTCGCGCGGCCTATGCGCTCACCCAGAAGCAGGAGCGCTACGCCGCAGTCGACGCGGTCAAAGCCAAGGTGAACGCGGCGCTCGCCCCGGAAGGCGGCGAAGCCAAATTCTCCAAGGATGAGATCGCCGAGGCCTTCCACGAGGCGCAGGCCAAGGTCGTGCGCTGGAACATCCTCGATGAGAAGCGCCGTATCGACGGGCGCGATCTGACCACTGTGCGCCCGATCCTATCGCAGGTCGGCGTGTTGCCGCGCACTCATGGCTCGGCCCTGTTCACCCGCGGCGAAACGCAGGCCTTGGTCGTCGCGACCCTCGGCACCGGCGAGGACGAGCAATATGTCGACAGTTTGGAGGGGACCTATAAGGAGCGCTTCATGCTCCATTATAATTTCCCGCCCTATTCGGTCGGCGAGACCGGCCGCATGGGCTCGCCCGGCCGTCGCGAGATCGGCCATGGCAAGCTCGCCTGGCGGGCGATCCGTCCGATGCTGCCGACGGTAGCCGAGTTCCCTTACACGATCCGCGTCGTCTCCGAGATCACCGAATCGAACGGCTCTTCTTCGATGGCGACGGTCTGCGGCTCCTCGCTCGCCTTGATGGACGCCGGCGTGCCGGTGAAGCGACCGACCGCCGGCATCGCCATGGGTCTCATCCTCGAGGGGACGCGCTTTGCGGTGCTCTCCGATATTCTCGGCGACGAAGACCATCTCGGCGACATGGACTTCAAGGTCGCGGGCACGGTCGAGGGCGTCACCTCGCTGCAGATGGACATCAAGATCGCCGGCATCACCGAGGAGATCATGAAGGTCGCTTTGGCGCAGGCCAAGGAGGGCCGGCTGCATATTCTCAGCGAGATGGGCAAGGCGCTCTCGGGCGCGCGCGCCGAGCTCGGCGAATTCGCCCCGCGCATCGAGACGATGAAAATCCCGACCGACAAGATTCGTGAAGTGATCGGATCGGGCGGCAAGGTGATCCGCGAGATCGTGGAAAAGACCGGCGCGAAGATCAATATCGAGGACGACGGCACGGTGAAGATCGCTTCGCCAGACGGCGCCAAGATCAAGGCGGCGGTGAACTGGATCAAGTCGATCGCCTCCGACCCGGAGGTCGGCATGATCTATGACGGCACCGTGGTGAAGACGGTCGATTTCGGCGCCTTCGTGAATTTCTTCGGCTCGAAGGACGGTCTCGTCCACATCTCCCAGCTCGCCAAGCGAAGGGTCGCCAAGACCAGCGATGTCGTCAAGG
>DASZFX010000090.1:0-3983 GCA_035939375.1 Roseiarcus sp. | reverse complement strand
AAGGCGGGCTGCAGCAAAAGCCGCCGCCGTAGTGATGACAGCCGCGCCGTGACAAGAGAGCCGGCCTCAGCGCCCGCATAACTACCGCTGTGCTCGGCTCTTTGTAAGAACGAAGCGTGACACCCACACTGTAAATCGCCTGTAAACTTGCTGTAAACCGCGCCCCGCAAGTCCGCTTAAGTGCTGGCGCGCCCGAAGAGATTCGAACTCCTGACCCCCAGATTCGTAGTCTGGTGCTCTATCTCCGCTCAATCTGGGAGCTCCCAAAATACGGCGAGACGAATCCGTATTACGATCCAGTGGCGACGACGCTGAGGGCGAGGTTGGTGACTATTTGGTGACCGGAATTTCAAAACCGATCCACCTGCATCCCTAAGATGCTTGATTTAACTGGTGGGCGCGACAGGGATCGAACCTGTGACCCCTACCATGTCAAGGTAGTGCTCTCCCGCTGAGCTACGCGCCCCGCTCGGCGCGGCCCCGTCGAGGCCGCTCCAGCATAACTCGCCGGGATATATCGGGTCGGGGCGGCCCGCGCAATGCTCAATCCGAGCACTTGTCAAACGTTTGAGCGGGCGGCGGCGCAACGGCGTGGCGCTGCAAACGATCCTGCTCCGCAGGGCTTCTAAAGTGTTTTGGCCCTGTCGATCCGCCTCCGTTTCGAACGTCTTTAGGGCGCCGGCGTCGCCCGCCGCTCGATCGGCGAGGCGGGTTGCCGTAAAGGAGGGTTTGCGATGTCGCTGAGAGCTTCACCAACGCCCGACGCCACGGTCTTCATCGATGGGCTTGTGCTCGGCGAATCGCCGCGTTGGCATGACGGGCGCCTCTGGTTTTCGGACTGGGGCGCCGGGGAGATCATAGCGGTCGATCCGCAGGGGCGGCGCGAAATCGTGCTGCGGCTGAAGTCCTTTCCGTTCAGCTTCGGTTGGGCGCCGGATGGACGAATGTTGATCGTCAATGAAACGCGCGTCCTGCGCCTCGAGCCCGGTGGCGCGCTGACGCGGCTGGTCGATCTCTCCGGCCTCTGCGACAAGCGCTGGAACGAAATCGTCGTCGACGGCAGGGGCGTCGCCTATGTCAACAACGTCGGTTTCGATTTTCCCGGCGGCGATTTTGCGCCGGGAATTCTCGCCCTGGCGACGCCGGACGGCGCGCTGCGTCGCGCAGCGGGCGGCGTCGCCTTTCCAAACGGCATGGCGGTGACGCCCGACAATGCGACGCTGATTCTCGCCGAATCCTACGGCAAAAAGCTCACCGCCTTCGACATTGCCGTCGACGGCTCCTTGTCCAACCAGCGGCTATGGGCCGACCTCGGCGACGGCGTCCCGGACGGAATCTGCATCGACGCCGAGGGCGCGGTTTGGTACGCCGACGTTCCAAACAAACGGTGTCGGCGCGTTCGCGAGGGCGGCAAAGTCTTGCAGACGGTCAATGTCGACCGCGGCTGTTTTGCTTGCGCGCTCGGCGGCGCGGACGGCAAAACGCTGTTCGTAGTCGCGGCGGAATGGCGCGGCGCGGCCAATATGACAAGCCCGGATCGCACCGGCCAGATTCTCACGGCCGCAGCGCCGGCGCCGGGGGCGGGTTGGCCCTGAGGGGCGTCGCAGCGGCCGCGGACGCCTGCGTGCGCGCCGGCTTCTCGAGGCGAACAATTTAGGACATCCGCCTCGGCCCGTCCGCCTACCCTTGGCGGTTCCGCGGTTGACTTGCCGCGTCCGCCGTGATTTTCAATCGGCGCGTCGGCTCGTCGCCGGCCCTTGAGACCTCGCCGATGGCCTTCGCGCCCTTCAAATGGTCGAAAACGACGCCGTCCGCCGCTAAAGCCGGCTGGACGCGCTAGTCGCTTTGGCTCCTTCCGCCCTCCCCGGCGGAAATTTGGAGCGGCCTTTCGGGGCGAAGGGGAGCAGCCACTTAAGAAGGAAGAGATCAATGAGATTCAAGGTCGCCGTCGTCGGCGCCACCGGCAACGTGGGCCGCGAGATGCTGGACGTTCTGGCCGAGCGTCGCTTTCCGGTCAGCGAGGTCGTCGCGCTCGCCTCGTCGCGCTCCCTCGGAACCGAGGTCTCCTTTGGCGACAGGACGCTGAAGTGCCGCAACCTCGAGCACTTCGATTTTTCGGACGTCGACATCTGCCTGATGTCGGCCGGCGGCGCGGTCTCCAGGGAATGGTCGCCGAAGATCGCCGCGCAAGGCTGCCTCGTCATCGATAATTCCTCGGCTTGGCGCTACGATTCCGACGTCCCTCTGATCGTGCCCGAGGTCAACGCCGAGGCGGCGAAGGGATTTTCCAAGAGGAACATCATCGCCAATCCCAATTGCTCGACCGCGCAGCTCGTCGTTGCGCTGAAGCCGCTGCACGACCGGGCGACGATCAAGCGCGTCGTGGTGGCGACGTACCAATCCGTATCGGGCGCCGGCAAGGAGGCGATGGACGAACTCTTCGCCCAGACCCGCGCGGTGTTCGTCTCCGATCCGGTGACCGCCAAGAAATTCCCGAAGCGCATCGCCTTCAACGTCATTCCCCAAATCGACGCCTTCATGGAGGACGGATTCACCAAGGAAGAATGGAAGATGGTCGCCGAGACCAAGAAAATCCTCGATCCGAAGATCAAGCTGGTCGCGACCTGTGTCCGCGTGCCGGTCTTCATCGGGCATTCCGAGGCGGTGAACATCGAATTCGAGAAGCCGATCTCCGCCGACGAAGCGCGCGAGATCCTGCGCGAGGCGCCGGGATGCCTGGTGATCGACCGCCGCGAGACCGGCGGCTACATCACGCCGCATGAGGCGGCGGGCGACGATGCGACCTATATTTCGCGCATCCGCGAGGACCCGACGGTCGAGAACGGCCTGGTCCTTTGGTGCGTCTCCGACAATTTGCGCAAGGGCGCGGCGCTGAACGCCGTGCAGATCGCCGAGGCGCTGGTCAACCGCGGCTGGCTCAAGGCGAAGCAGCGAGCGGCGTGAGCCCTATACGGAGCCACGAAATCAATACGCGGCAAACACCGGCGCAAAGGCCCCGCTCGCCTCGTCAAGCGTCTGCAGCCGGCCGTCGGCGACGCCGAAATAGGCGCCGTGCAAAGTCAGCCGGCCGCGCTCTTCGAGGGTCTTAACCCAGGGAAAGGTGCGCAGGTTCTGCAAGCTCTGGCGGATCGATTCCTTGGCGAGACGTTCGACATAATCAGCGATCGGCTCGGCCGGCGGGCCGACGCGTTTGGCGGCGGGCGCTATCAGCGTCATCCATTGGCCGATGAAATCGCCCGCTGACAAGGGGCGGGCGTAAGGGTCGATCTCGTTCTGCACATAGGCGGTGACGCCGCCGCATTGGGCGTGGCCCATGACGACAACATGTTCGACCCTGAGGCCCATCACCGCATATTCGAGCGCTGCCGACGTTCCGTGATGATGCGCGTCCGGCCCATAGGTCGGCACGAGATTGGCGACGTTGCGGGCGACGAAGAGCTCGCCCGGCCCGGCGCCGAAGATCACGTCGGGGGAAACGCGCGAATCGCAGCAACCGATCACCAGCACCCGCGGCGCCTGACCCTGTTCGGCGAGCGCCTTGAAACGCGTCTGCTCCTGGGACAGGCGGCCGGCGACGAAGGAGCGATAACCGGCCAGCAAGTGCTCGGGCAATGTCGGCGCAGGCGTAGCGGTCTCTGCGGCCATCGCGTCAATCCCCTTCAAAGGTCCGGCGCCAGCTTCTGAAGATCGGCGTTGCCGCCGCAGAGCAATACGCCGATGCGCTCGCTCGGCGCCGGACGATAGGCGCTGCTGATCAGCGCGGCGTAGGCCGCCGCGCCGCCGGGCTCGGCGATGATGCAGAAGTCGCGCCATAGAGCCCGCTGCGCGGCGCGGATCGCCTCGTCGGGAACGAGGAGGCTCGCGGCCACGGCTTGTCGCGCAATATCGAAGACGAGATCGCCGACGCGACGCGCGCCGAGCGAATCGGCGGCGATCGAATTGATGGGAACGTCGACCGGGCG
>DASZFX010000089.1:0-4416 GCA_035939375.1 Roseiarcus sp. | reverse complement strand
TAGAGACCGTAGTTGCATTTCTGCGGGCTGTTCTGGCCCTGCGGCAGCGCGCCTTCGAGCGCTTCGGTCTCGAAAACGTTGCCGAAGCCCGGCATGTAGCGCAGCGTCATCTTCTCCTCCCCTTGGCGGCGCTGCGCTTGTCGTTTGCGACTGAACCGGCTGTCCATGCGCCGGTCGCCCTCATGCGCGCGCTAATAGGTCTCGACATGGTAACGCCCCGTCTTGCGCATCGCGGCGCGGAGCCCGTCCCATTCGAGGCCGGCGCCGCGGGCAATGTCGGCGAAGGCCTTTTCGACGCCGCTCTCCATCGCCCTGAGGCCGCAGACATAGATATGGGTGTAATCGTTCATGAGAGCTTCGACGAGCGCCGAACTCTCAACGCGCATCCGGTCCTGCACATAATTCTTGGCCTTGCCTGCGACGCGCGAAAAGGCGAAATGCTTCTTGAGGAGCTTTTCCGGCACTTTGGCGAGCGGACCGAAATAGGGAAGCGATTCCGGCGCGCGAGCCCCGAAGAACAGCAACATGCCGGACGAATCCGGTGTCGCGCGTTGGCGGCGCATCGTGAAGCCGCGAAACGGCGCAGAGCCGGTGCCGGTGCAGATCATGACAAGACTCGCCTGCGGATCGTCCGGCATCAGGAAGGTCGCGCCGAAGGGACCGGCGAGACTGACCTTCTCGCCTTTCGCGAGATTGCAAAGATAGTTCGAGCAGACGCCGCGCTCTTCGCGCTTCACGGTCAAGGCGAGATTGTTGGTGTTCGGCCGCTCGCCGTCGCGCGGGCTGGCGACGGAATAAAGGCGCATCCGATGGGCGCGGCCATTGGCGTCGAGACCGGGAGCAAGGACGCCGACGCTCTGTCCTTCGAGAAGCGGGAAGGGCTGCGGGCCGAGATCGAGAATGATGTGGCGCACGTCGCTATCGGCATGTTCCGCCGTCAGCCGGTAGTTGCCTTGCACGATCGCCGTCGCCGGTTTGCCGCTCGTATAGAGGTTGACGCTCGCCTTCGCCGCCGAGGCCGGCGCCTTCGCCGCGCCGCCGCCCCCTTGATGGGCTTCGGCGATGAGCGCAGCGGCGGCGTCGTCCAAAGCCTCGATCGCGCCGCTTGCGTCGGGACTTTGCGCGAATTCCCGCTGCGGCGGCAGTTCGGTCCAACGCAATTGTTCCGCAAGCGAATAGGGATCGTCCACCACGCGCCAATTGTCGATCGAGCCGGTCGGGCACGGCGCGATGCAGGCCATGCAATAATTGCACTTTGCCGCATCAACCACAACATTGACGTCGTCATGCGTGATGGCGTCGACCGGACAGGCCTCCTCGCAAGTGTGGCAGCGGATGCAGATTTCGGGATCGATCAGATGCTGCTTGACGAGCGCGTTCAAGGACGCCTTCCTTTCATGCGGCTCTTAGCTACCAAATGTCCGTCTCACGCCATGTGCAACTGAACATATTCGAAATCGCCGGGCTTGTTGTCGATGCCGACTTTCGGCGGCGCGATCCAGCCGGCGAATTTGCCGGGCTCCCAGACGGGCTTCATGAGCGACGAGATGAAATCGCCGTCCGCCGCCGTCGGCAGCCACTCGTCCCGCCGCCTGGCCCATTCCTCTTCCGGGACGATCTCGCCGGCCGGCGTGATCTTCGCCTCGGCGAAGACGCCGATGACGCGGTGAAAGCCGGGATGCGGCAGCTTCATCTCGAACGGAACGCCGATCTTGGCGATCGCCGCGTTCCACCGATTGAGGCCCCCCTGCGCGTCGCGAATGTAATCGTCGCGCAGACGCATGTTGATCGCCGACAGCGCCGGCATGGCGTCCATGACGATCTTGCCGTCGGCGAGCTGCACCACGGGGTAGGTGGCGTCCTTGAGCTTGTGATCGTCCTCGATCTTTATCTCCTGAAAACGGCCCTTGATGCCGGCGTTGAAGGCGTTCGCCGCATTGGTCGAGACTTCGGAGCCGAAAAGATCGAGCGACAACGAATAATGCAGATTGAGCTTCTTCTGGATCGTCGGCAGGTCGACGACGCCGAGCGCCCGCACCGCCGCGGTATCGTGAGGATCATCGATCCCTGCTTGCTTCATCGCTTCGCAGGTGCGCTGGATGACGCGCCCGACCCCGGTCTCGCCGACGAACATGTGATGGGCTTCCTCGGTCAGCATGAAGCGGCAGGTGCGCGACATGGGATCGAACCCCGACTGCGCCAAACTCTCGAGCTGCATCTTGCCGTCACGATCGGTGAAATAGGTGAACATGAAGAAGGACAGCCAATCGGGCGTCTCCTCGTTGAAGGCGCCGAGCATGCGCGGCGCCTCCAGCGAGCCGGACTGCCGGCGCAACAGATCGTCCGCTTCCTCGCGGCCATCCGCGCCGAAATACTTTTGCAGAAGATAGACCATAGCCCAGAGATGGCGGCCCTCTTCGACATTGACCTGGAACAGGTTGCGCATGTCGTAGAGCGAAGGCGCCGTCTTGCCGAGATGACGCTGCTGCTCGACCGAAGCCGGCTCGGTGTCGCCCTGGATGACGATCAGGCGGCGCAGCATGGCGCGATATTCGCCCGGCGCCTCCTGCCAGGCCGGCTCGCCGTAATGTTCGCCGCATGGCACGCGCCGGTCCTCCACTTGCGGCGCCAGCAGCACGCCCCAGCGATATTCCGGCATTTTGACGTAATCGAATTTGGCCCAGCCTTTCGGATCGACGGAGACGGCGGTGCGAAGATAGACGAGGCTTTTCTGGAAGCCGACCGGGCCAAGGTCGTTCCACCAGTTGATATAGCCGGGATGCCACTTCTCGAGCGCCTTCAAGACGCGCTTGTCGTTGGACAGATCGACATTGTTCGGGATCAGCGAGTCATAGGAGACATTGACGAGATCGACCATGTTCGCTCCTTGCGCCTCAGCGCCGGCTTAAACGCGCCGCGTGTCGAATTCGCCCCGCAGCCCCGTGCCGTAGCGCTTCAAGGCGCCCTTTTCGCCGACCGCGTTGGGCCGTTGGAAGATCCAATTCTGCCAGGCGGTGAGGCGGCCGAATATGCGGGTCTCCATCGTCTCGGGCCCCGCGAAGCGCAAATTTGCCTCCATGCCGGTCATGGCGTCGGGCGAGAAGCTCGCGCGCTCTTCGAGGAAGATGCGGATTTCGTCGTCCCAATCGACGTCATCGAAGGCGAAAGTAACAAGGCCAAGGGACTTCGCCTCCCTGGCCTCGAGCGGCGCGCCGATCCGCGCCCGCGCAGCGTCCACGCTTTGCGGTTCACCCAGAAAGCGCGTCTGCAGGCGGGTGAGGCCATTCGACATGGGATAGAGGCCGAAATTGCCTTCGGCGAGGGTCAGCGTCGGCGCCGGCCGATTGTCGCCGGCAAATTCGCCCTCGGCCATATAGGAGCGATCGACCGCGAAGGCGAGTTCGGCGAGCGGGCCGGCGAAGCATGAGCCGGGCTCGATCAAGGCGACGAGCGAACGCGAGGTCAGATCGACGCGCTTGAGGACGCGTTTCCACAAAAGGAGGATCTCATTGGCGAGCCAATGGCTGCGATTGTCGATCAGAAGCTTCTCATGCGCGGCGACGAGGGCCGCCTCGCCCTGCGTTCGCAAGAGGAGCACGCCGATGTCATACTCATTGTTGCGCAGATGCAGGACCGCATCGTCAAGTTCGCGCGCGGCGCGCAGCGCCCAGGTCTCGGCGCCCGCGGCATGAAGGCCTTCGATGGACGCCGGCGCCGGGTCTTTCGGTCCAAAGATCGTGACCTTCGCCAGGCGGCGCGGCCGGTCGATTTCGACTTCGACGGTCGAGTAAGCGACGCCGTCGGCCCCGAACGTCCGCTGAAGCGGCGTCAGCGCTACGCCTTTGGCGTCGGATGGTCGGTTCGAGCGCGCCGCGAATTCCCTCGCCCGCGCTTCGGCCGTCGCAGCGAATTTGCTGTTCGGCGTCACTTCGTCCACGAGGCGCCATTCCTTGGCGCGCTTGCCTTTGACGCCTTCTTCGATCGAGCAGAAGACATCGGCGAGGTCGCGACGAACCTTGCGCTTGTCGGTTACCCGCGTCAGCCCGCCGGTGCCGGGCAGTACGGCGAGAAGCGGGACTTCGGGCAGCGCGACGCTGGAAGACCCGTCGTCTGTCAGAATGATGTAATCGCAGGCGAGCGCCAGCTCGTATCCGCCGCCGGCGCAGGCTCCTTTGACCGCGCAAAGATAGTGCTGGCCGGATTCTGCGCCAGCTGCCTCGAAGGCGTTGCGGGTCTCGTTGGTGAATTTGCAGAAATTGACCTTATGGGCGTGGCTGGCGGCGCCGAGCATGCGGATATTGGCCCCGGCGCAAAAGACTCGCTCCTTGCCCGATTGCAGCAGCACCGCTTTTATTTCCGGATGTTCGAAGCGCAGCCGCTCGACGATATCGGCAAGCTCGATATCGACACTGAGGT
>DASZFX010000088.1:0-2275 GCA_035939375.1 Roseiarcus sp. | reverse complement strand
GATTTCACCACCTGCGGCAAGAACATTCTTCCCGAGCCGAAGAGATCGCCGACCACATTCATGCCGGCCATCAACGGCCCTTCGATCACCTGCAACGCGCGCTCGGCTTTGAGCCGCGCTTCCTCGGTGTCGGCGTCGATGAATTCGGTGACGCCGTTGACGAGGGCGTATTCGAGGCGCTTTTCGACCGACGCCTCGCGCCAGGCGAGATCCTGTTCGCGCGCGGCCTTGCCGCCGGCGCCTTTGAAACGCTCGGCCAGCGCCAACAGGCGTTCCGTCGCGTCTTTGCGGCGATTGAGCACTACATCTTCGCAGGCCTCGCGTAGGACCGGCTCGATCGATTCATAGACGGCGAGCTGACCGGCGTTGACGATGCCCATGTCCATGCCGGCGCGGATGGCATGGTACAGGAACACCGCATGCATCGCCTCGCGCACCGGCTCGTTGCCGCGGAAGGAGAAGGAGAGGTTCGACACGCCTCCCGAAACATGGGCATGCGGCAGGCTCGCCCTAATCTGCCGCGTCGCTTCGATGAAGGCGACGCCGTAGGGATCATGCTCCTCGATGCCGGTGGCGATGGCGAAAATATTCGGATCGAAGACGATGTCTTCGGGCGGAAAGCCCGCCTCTTCCGTCAGAAGCTTGTACGCGCGGCTGCAGATCACGACTTTGCGCTCAAGCGTGTCGGCTTGGCCCTGCTCGTCGAAGGCCATCACCACGACCGCGGCGCCATAGGCGCGCACGCGACGGGCGTGGGCGAGAAAGGCCTCCTCGCCCTCTTTCATCGAGATCGAATTGACCAGCGGCTTGCCTTGCACGCATTTGAGGCCGGCTTCGATGACCGAGAATTTCGAAGAATCGATCATCACCGGCACGCGGGCTATGTCGGGCTCGGCGGCGACGAGGTTCAAGAATTCGACCATCGCCCTTTCGCTGTCGATCAGGCCCTCGTCCATATTGACGTCGATGATCTGAGCGCCATTGGCGACCTGGTCGCGGGCGACGACCAGCGCGCCGGCGAAATCGCCGGCGGTGATCAATTTGCGGAACTTGGCGGAGCCCGTGACATTGGTGCGCTCGCCGATATTGACGAAGGGAATGTCGCCGGTGAGCGTGAAGGGTTCGAGGCCCGAAAGGCGCATGAATGTCGGGACTTGCGGGACGGCGCGCGGGGCCTTGCCCGCCATCGCCTCGGCGATTGCGGCGATATGCTCAGGCGTCGAGCCGCAACAGCCGCCGACGATATTGATCAGGCCTTCGGTCGCGAAGGCCTCGAGTTCGGCGGCCATGGCCGCTGGGCTTTCATCGTACTGCCCGAAAGCATTGGGCAGCCCGGCGTTGGGATAGGCGCAGACGAATGTATCGGCGACGCCGGCGAGTTCCGCCAGATGTGGTCGCATCGCGCTCGCGCCGAGCGCGCAATTGAGGCCGATCGAGAAGGGCCTCGCATGGCGCAGCGAATGCCAGAAGGCCGTCGGCGTCTGGCCGGAGAGGGTGCGACCGGAAAGATCGGTGATCGTGCCGGAAATCATCAAGGGCAGGGCGACGCGCTTTTCGGCGAACACGTCTTGTGCAGCGAAGACCGCGGCCTTGGCGTTCAGCGTGTCGAAAATGGTCTCGATCAGGATCAGATCGGCGCCGCCGTCGATGAGGCCGCGCATCTGTTCGCAATAGGCGAGGCGCAGATCATCGAATGTGACGGCGCGGAAGCCGGGGTTGTTGACGTCGGGCGAGATCGAGGCCGTGCGGTTGGTCGGCCCTACCGCGCCCGCGACAAAGCGTCGCCGGCCGTCCTTTTGTTGCGCCCTTAGCGCCGCGCGTTTGGCGAGGCGCGCGCCGTCGCGGTTCAAGTCATAGACCGCCTCCTGCATGCCGTAGTCGGCCTGGGCGATCGAGGTCGATGAGAAGGTGTTGGTCTCGATAATGTCCGCGCCGGCCAGCGCATAGGCCAGATGGATGGCTTCGATCGCCTCGGGCTGGGTGAGGGTCAAGAGGTCGTTGTTGCCGCGAAGCAGGCAGTCGCAAGAGGCGAACCGATCGCCGCGGAAATGACCTTCTTCGAAGCCAAGCCCCTGAATTTGCGTCCCCATCGCGCCGTCGACGATGAGGATGCGCTCTCCCGCGGCCTCGGTCAGAGCGCCAAGCACATCGGCGCTGTCGGCTGGGGCGGAATGCATCTCGAACAACGCGTCCAGGGACTTGCTCATGGGAACCGGATGCCGCCACGCCTGCTGAAATGACTTAATGACATAAAGATATGTTTATATCAAGGAGA
>DASZFX010000087.1:0-1786 GCA_035939375.1 Roseiarcus sp. | reverse complement strand
CCGCGCCTTACAGGATCGACGGCGTCGCCATCCATATCGGCGCCAGCCTCGGCGTCATTGTCGCGACCGAGAATTCCGTCGCGGCGGAAGAGTTGATGAAGAACGTCGACATCGCGCTCTATCGCGCCAAGGCCGACGGGCGCTCGACCTATCGGGTGTTCGATCCGTCGATGAGCGAGGCCGCGCAGCGGCGCCGCACACTGGAGATCGATTTGCGCGGCGCTGTCGCCAACAACGAGCTCGCGGTGTACCTTCAGCCGATTGTCGATATCGCGAGCGGCGACATCGCCGCGTTCGAGGCGCTGCTGCGCTGGCGCCATCCGGACCGCGGGATGATGTCGCCGGGCGAGTTCATTTCGATCGCCGAAGAGACCGGACTGATCGGCTCGATCGGCGAATGGGTGCTTTTCGAAGCCTGCGCCGAGGCGGCAAGGAGCGCCGGTAGCTTCACGATTTCGGTCAATCTTTCTCCGGCGCAGTTCCGCACGCGGCGCGTGGTCAAGGCGGTCAAGGGCGCGCTCTCCGCTTCCGGCCTCAGCGCCTCGCGACTGGTGCTCGAAATCACCGAATCGGTGCTGCTCATGGATGACGATCAGACCAAGGCGGCGCTCGGCGAATTGCGCGGCCTCGGCGTACGCTTTGCGCTCGACGATTTCGGCACCGGCCATTCCTCGCTGAGCTATTTGCAAAAATTCAGCTTCGATACGATCAAGATCGATCGCTCTTTCGTCGGCGCGAGCGACGCCGATCAGGTCAACGCGACGCTGGTGCGCGCTGTCGTCTCGCTCGGCCGCGAACTCGGCATCGCCGTCGTAGCCGAGGGCATCGAGACCGAAGAGCAACGCGACAAACTGGCCGCGCAAGGGTGCCGCTACGCCCAAGGCTATCTCTTCGGCAGACCGGGCCCGGCGCGCGAATGGATCGATCGGCTCGACCCGACCCAACCCAAGCTCCAACCCCAGCATTTCGCCCGGCTCTGCAGCGCCGTTCAGCGTGAGGCCGCCCGCCCTCGGCTCAACGCTCGGTGAGTTTCAACTCGATGCGGCGGTTGCGAGTGAAGGCGTCGTCGTCCTGACCGGGATCGATCGGCTGGAATTCGCCGAAGCCGGCCGCAGCCAGGCGCTCCGCCGGCACGCCCTTCGAGATCAGATATTGAACGACGGCAATCGCGCGGGCGGCCGATAGCTCCCAATTCGACTTGAAGGGACCGCCGGTGATCGGATGCTTGTCGGTATGGCCGTCGACGCGCAGGATCCATGCAATGTCCGGCGGGATTTCGCGCGAGAGTTCATCGACCGCGACGGCGAGATCATCGAGCGATTGGCGGCCGGCGACGCTGACGTCGGCCTTGTTCGATTCGAACAGGACCGAAGATTCGAAGACGAAGCGGTCGCCGACCACCCGAACGCCCGGCCGCGAACCGAGAATCTGGCGCAAGCGGCCGAAGAAGTCGGAACGATAGCGCGCGAGCTCCTGAACCTTCTGCGCCAAAGCGACATTGAGGCGGGAGCCGAGATCGGCGATCTTGGCTTGCGATTCCTTTTCCGAGGCTTCCGACGCCGACAGCGCGTCTTCGATCGCGGCGAGCTGCTTGCGCAGGGCGGCGATCTGTTGGTTCAGAATGTCGACCTGGGCGATGGCGCGCGCCGAGACCTGCTTTTGCGCCTCGAGAGCGCTGGAGGCGGCTGAAGCCTTGTCGCCTTCGGTCTCCGCGCTGGCGCTGTTGAGCGCGATCACCCCCTGCAGGCGTTGCTCCTCCTTTTGCGAGGCCTCAAGCGTCGCCGAT
>DASZFX010000086.1:0-16411 GCA_035939375.1 Roseiarcus sp. | reverse complement strand
GAACACTGTGCCGCATTTCGGACAAATGATCGGATCGCGATTGAGATCGAAGAATTTGGCGCCGCAAAATCGCGAGGCCAAACCTGTTTGGCTGGGAACTCGCCGTCGCGGGGACGTGACGCTCATCCCACGGACCAGGATTTTTTGCCGCCATATTCGTCGGCGTGGTCCCCTTGCGGTTCCCTGTGGCCGAGAGAGCGGAACGCGCCGGTCCTTAAGCTACTGATCTTATTGGTGGAGCCAGACGGAATCGAACCGACGACCTCTTCAATGCCATTGAAGCGCTCTCCCAACTGAGCTATGGCCCCAAACCTCTCCCAATGAAACTCACGGAGGCCGGTTGGGACCGGCTTCCTGCGACGGGGCGGCTGTATAGGCTTAAAAGCCGCCCGCTCACAAGGTCTTTCGCGCCCTCGCCGCAAAGCTCAGGATCGAACGCGCTGTCCACGGTTCACGGCTCCTCGTCGCCGGCGATGTCGCCATCGATGAGGCCGGCGACGTCGTCGTCCCCCTCCTCCTCTTCCTCGAGGAACGTGTCCTCGGCGGAATCATCCTCTTCGACCTCGACATCGTCGTCGGCGACCGCCGTAACCTTTTCCTCGGCTGCGTCGACGTCTTCGAGCGAGACCAATTCGGCGTCGACCGGCGCCGCCGGTTCGTCGGCCTCCTCCTCCTTGACTTCAGCCCGCTGCGCGCGCGCCGTCGCGCCTTGGAACACTGTGCCGCATTTCGGACAAATGATCGGATCGCGATTGAGATCGAAGAATTTGGCGCCGCAATTCTGACACTGGCGCTTGCTGCCGAGCTCGGGTTTCGCCACTTGCTGAGGTCCCTTTGCGTGTCGGACGCTGTGGGCGGCCGCCTTGTCGGGGGCCCCGGTTAGTCGCCCGCCCGGGTCATGTCAATGCGCTTTGTCGACAGGGCCCGCGCCGAGTGCTAGGAGCCGCCCGATCTCCCCCTTGGCCCTCCGGAAAGTCGCTCAATTTGGCAAAGGTTTCGCATGACGCGCCGAGCCCGTTGAGGTCCTCGCGCTCCGGCGCGCTGAAGGGCAGGGTGCGCCCGCCGGGCGACAAGTCGATTTCCCATCGCGCCTTTATTTTCGGCTTGTTGACCGTGGGCGCGACCGAGATCAGCGGCTTGCTCGAAGGCGAGGACGTGCTGCGCACCGGCGAGGCTTGCAAGGCGCTCGGCGCGCATGTCGAGCGGCTCGGCGAGGGCCGTTGGCGGGTCAAGGGTCTCGGCGTCGGCGCCATTCTGGCGCCCGAGGCGACGCTCGATTTCGGCAACGCCGGCACCGGCGCGCGGCTGATGATGGGCGTTGTCGGCGGCCATGGCGCCACGGCCGCCTTCGACGGCGACGCCTCGCTGCGCAAACGACCGATGCGCCGCATCTTGGATCCGCTGGTTTTGATGGGCGTCGAGGTCATTTCGCAGGCCGAGGGCGGCCGCTGCCCGATCGTGCTCAAGGGGACGAGCGAGCCGGCCCCGATCGTCTACAGGACGCCCGTCGCCTCAGCGCAGATCAAGTCGGCCGTCCTTCTCGCCGCGCTCAATGCGCCCGGCGAGACGACCGTGATTGAGAGCGAAGCGTCACGCGACCACACGGAAAAAATGCTCGCCCATTTCGGCGCCGAGGTCGCGGTGACCAGGGAGGGCGAAAACGGACGGCGGATCGTGCTGAAGGGGCGGCCGAATTTGAGGCCGGCGCCCGTCGTCGTGCCAGCCGACCCTTCTTCGGCGGCTTTTCCGATCGTCGCCGCTTTGGTCACGCCGGGCTCCGACATCATCGTCGCCGGCGTGATGATGAACCCTTTGCGCACCGGCCTCATCACGACGTTGATCGAAATGGGGGCCCGGATCGAGACGCTGGAGCGTAGGGTCGAGGGGGGCGAGGATGTCGCGGACCTTCGCGTGAGAGCGGGACCGCTGAGGGGCGTCGACGTCCCGGCGGGTCGCGCGCCCTCGATGATCGACGAATACCCGATCCTGGCCGTGGCGGGCGCCTTTGCCAAGGGCGAGACGCGGATGCGCGGCCTGCACGAACTGAGGGTCAAGGAATCCGACCGGCTGGCCGCGGTCGCGGCGGGACTTACGGCGGCGGGCGTCGCCCACGCCATCGAGGGCGATGATCTCATCGTGCGGGGCAGGGGCGAAGCGCCGGGCGGCGGGACCGTCGCAACCCATCTCGATCACCGCATTGCGATGAGCTTCCTCGTCATGGGCCTTGCCGCAAACAAACCGATGACGGTCGACGATTCGCGGATGATCGCGACCAGTTTCCCGAGCTTTCGTCCGCTCATGGAGAGCCTCGGCGCCCATTTCGACTGAGCTGATCTGTGCGACAGCGACTTCAGCGGCCGCGGCCGCCGTTCAGGCGTGACAGGCCCGCGGCCAGGCCTTAAGAGCGCTCTCGGCGCCGCTGGGATTATTCTACGATGATCATCGCCATCGACGGCCCGGCGGCCTCCGGCAAGGGGACGCTGGCGCGCCGTCTTGCCGAGCATTACCGCCTGCCGCATCTCGACACGGGTTTGCTTTACCGGGCGACGGCGGCGGCTTTGATCGACCATGATCGCGACCTCCATGACGTCGATGCGGCGGTTGCGGCGGCGCGCGGCCTCGCCTTGACCGATTTCGACGAGGCGCGGTTGCGCCGACGCGAGATGGGCGAGGCGGCTTCGATCGTCGCCGCCATGGCGCCCGTGCGCCAAGCGCTGGTCGCGGCGCAGCGTGGCTTTGCGGCCCGGCCGGGCGGAGCGGTTCTCGACGGGCGCGACATCGGCACGGTCATATGCCCCGGCGCGGAAGTGAAAATCTTCGTCGTCGCCAGCCCGGAGGCGCGCGCCCAGCGCCGCGCCTTCGAACTCGCCGCCCGCGGCGAGAAGTTCGACTATGGGGCAATCTTGAGCGAAATTCTCAAGCGGGACGCCCGCGACTCCGAGCGCGACGCCGCCCCTTTGAAGCCCGCCGCCGACGCCGTTCTGCTCGATACGACGCGCCTGAACATCGAGACGGCGTTCGAGGCGGCGCGGCGGATCGTCGATGAGCGCGCCCGCCGGTGACGAGACCCAGGGCGCGCGCCGCAAAGCCGCAAAATTGTCGCCTGGGCGCCCGATTCGCCTGCATTGACAAGGGCGCCGGCGCCTCCTATCTCAGACGCGAGCGCCAGTCCGTAAGCGGTGTGTTGCGCTTGCTCGACTTTAAGCGCGCTTCCCACGGCATAAGCCCATGGAGCGACCGCAGGTTCCCAAGGACAGCGGCGGTATGCTTGTAACGCGCGGGGGCCCGTTGGCAGGGCGTCGGAGGGGCAGCGTCGCGCCTATTGAGCGAAAGAGATATCAGCCGTTTGGTGCGCGTGACGCTAAAGGGGAACGGCGTATTGAGATTGCGTCCGCGCGGCTATGCGCAGGGAAAGGTCCATAGATGATCGCCTCGGTGCTGAAAAAGGTGTTCGGCTCGTCGAACGAGAGGCGTTTGAAGAGCTATCGGCCCGGCGTTGCGGCGATCAACGCCTTGGAGCCGGAATTTGCTGCGTTCACCGACGCCGAACTCGCCGCCAAGACGATCGAATTTCGCGCCGCCCTCGCTGCGGGCAAGACCCTCGACGATTTGCTGCCCATGGCTTTCGCCGCCGTTCGCGAAGCGGCCAAGCGCACGCTCAAGCAGCGCCATTTCGACGTGCAATTGATCGGCGGCATGGTGCTGCACGAGGGCGCTATCGCCGAGATGCGGACCGGCGAGGGCAAGACGCTGGTCGCAACCCTCGCCGTGTACCTCAACGCCCTTGCGGAAAAGGGCGTGCATGTCGTGACCGTCAACGACTATCTCGCCCGCCGCGACGCCGAGTGGATGGGCCAGATCTACAAATTCCTCGGGCTCAGCGTCGGCGTCATCGTTCACGGACTCGACGACAGTCAGCGCCGGCAAGCCTACGCTTCCGACATCACCTACGGAACGAACAACGAGTTCGGCTTCGACTATCTTCGCGACAATATGAAATACGACATGGCCGACATGGTGCAGCGCGGCCATAATTTCGCGATCGTCGACGAAGTCGATTCCATCCTCGTCGACGAGGCGCGCACGCCCCTGATCATTTCCGGCCCCTCCGACGACAAGTCCGACCTCTACAATTCGGTCAACGCCCTCATCCCCAGCCTCACGAAGAGCGATTTCGAACTCGACGAGAAGCAGCGCACCGTCAATCTGACCGAGCAAGGCAACGAACATGTCGAGAGCCTTTTGCGTGCGGCCGATCTCCTAAAGGAGGAAGGCGCGCTCTACGACGCGGCCAGCGTCACTCTCGTCCACCATGTGAACCAGGCCTTGCGCGCTCATAAATTGTTTCATCGCGACAAGGACTATATCGTCCGCGACAATGACGTCGTCATTATCGACGAGTTCACCGGCCGCATGATGCCCGGCCGGCGCTATTCGGAAGGCCTCCATCAGGCGCTTGAGGCCAAGGAGCATGTGACGGTTCAGCCGGAGAACGTCACGCTCGCTTCGATCACCTTCCAGAACTACTTTCGCCTCTACAAGAAGCTCGCCGGCATGACGGGCACCGCCGCGACGGAAGCGGACGAGTTCGCCGAAATCTACAAGCTCGACGTCGTCGAAGTGCCGACCAATCGTCCGGTCTGCCGTAAGGACGAGGACGACGAAGTCTATCGCACGGCCAACGAGAAACTGCGCGCCATCTTGCGCGAAATCGAAGGCGCCAACGCAACCATGCAGCCGATGCTGGTCGGCACGACCTCGATCGAGAAATCGGAGCAGCTTGCCGAATATCTCGAAAAGAACGGCTACAGAAAGATCGATTTCACGCAATCCGACGCGCTGCTCGAGCTTTATGCGGCGGCGCGCGCCGGGAAGCCCTCAAAGCGCTTCGCCGTTCTCAACGCGCGCTTCCACGAGCAAGAGGCCTATATCGTCGCCGAGGCCGGCGTTCCCGGCGCCATCACTATCGCCACCAACATGGCCGGCCGCGGCACCGACATTCAGCTCGGCGGCAATGTCGAGATGCGCGTCGCGCAGGAATGCAGCCCGCTTGCGCCGGGTCCCGAACGCGACGCCAAGGAGGCCGCGATCCGCGAGGAAGTCGCCGCCTTCAAGCAAAAGGCGATCGACGCCGGCGGGCTTTATATCGTCGGCACCGAGCGCCATGAGAGCCGGCGCATCGACAATCAGTTGCGCGGCCGCTCCGGCCGTCAGGGCGATCCCGGACGGTCGAAATTCTTCCTTTCGCTGCAAGACGATCTGATGCGCATTTTCGGCTCCGAGCGCATGGACGCCATGCTCAAGGGGCTCGGTATTCAGGAGGACGAGGCGATCGTCCATCGCTGGATCAACAAGGCGTTGGAAAAAGCGCAGCAGAAGGTCGAAGCGCGCAACTTCGACATCCGCAAGAACATTCTAAAGTTCGACAATGTGATGAACGACCAGCGCAAGGTCATCTTCGAAGACCGGCGCAAGATGATGGCGCAGGAATCGCTGGAGGCGACGATCGGCGAGATGCGCGCCAATGTCGTCGACGACATGGTCGCAAAGCATATTCCAGCCGACGCCTATCCGGAAGCCTGGGACATCGAGGGACTGAAGAACCACTTGACGTCGCTTTTGAACTTGGACCTACCCGTCGCCGATTGGGCGAAAGAAGAGGGAATCGCCGACGAGGAAATCAGCGAGCGGGTCCTCAAAGCGGCCGACGACGCCTATGCCGAGCGTGTTAGCCGGAACACGCCTGAGGCGATGCGCTACGTCGAGAAGCAGGTGACGCTGCAATTGCTCGATCATCTCTGGCGCGAGCATCTGGTCACGCTCGACCATTTGCGGCAGGTCATCGGTTGGCGCGGCATGGCGCAGCGCGATCCGCTCAATGAGTACAAATCCGAGGCGTTCGAACTGTTCAAGGGGCTTATCGAGCGTTGGCACGAGGCGGTCACTGCGCAGATGATGCGCATTGAAGTTCGCTTCCAGGCGCCTGAGCCGGCCCCCCCGTCGATGCAATTGCTGCATCCAGATCCGCTGACCGGCGAAGCCGAAGCTTCCTTCGCCGCGGTCAATGATCGCATGGCGGCCGGGGAGTTTTCGACGACGGCGCTTGCCGCCCTCTCCAGCGCGACGGCCGCGGCGGAGGCGGGCGAGCGCGATCCCGCCGATCGCGCGACCTGGGGCAAGGTCGGCCGCAACGAGCCGTGTCCCTGCGGTTCAGGCAAGAAGTTCAAACATTGTCACGGCGCGCTTCAATGATGAGATTCGATGCGTCGGCAAACGTCACGCGCGCCGCCGCGGTTGCAGCCTTGCGCGTCGCCTTCATCGAATCAGGCGTTGAAAATCCGTCGCTCGATGCAAGACTTCTCGTCGCGGCGGCGGCCGGCGTCGAACGCGAAGACCTGATCCGGGCGCCGGAGCAAATCCTCGATGAAGACGCGCTGGCGCGCCTTCAGGCGATGGTCGCGCGGCGGCGCGCGCGGGAGCCGGTCTCGCGCATTTTGGAGAGACGCGAATTTTGGGGATTGTCGTTGAAGCTCTCGCCGGCGGCGCTTGATCCGCGCGGCGACACCGAGACTCTGGTCGAAGCTGCGATTGCCGCGTTCGCCGCTCGGCGCGAGGACCGGTTGCGTGTCCTTGATCTCGGCGCGGGGTCGGGCGCGATTCTCTGCGCGCTCTTGAACGCGTTGCCTAACGCTTTTGGCGTGGCGGTGGAGATTTCGCCCGCCGCCGCGGCCCTGGCGGGCGTCAATCTCGCGGCGCTGGGATTTGCGGAAAGATCGAGCGTCGTGGCCAGCCGATGGGACGAGGCGCTCGCAGGACGTTTCGACCTCGCCGTCTCGAACCCGCCCTATATTGCGAGCCTCGAGATCGACCGCCTCGCGCCCGAAGTTCGCCACTATGATCCGCGCATAGCATTGGACGGCGGACCCGACGGGCTCGACGCCTACCGCGCGCTTGGAGCGGCGCTTCGCCGGCGGGTCCCGCCGGGCGGCGCCTTCTTCCTGGAGATCGGCGCCGACCAGGCCGAGCCTGTCCTGGCGATTCTAGCCGCGGCGGGATTGGGCGGCTTGACCGTGACGCGCGACCTCGCGGGCCTGACCCGCGTCATTGCGGGACAGGCGCTCTACACAGGCGAATTGTCGCCCGTCGAAGAAGCCACTTGGCGAAACGCGAAAAAAAGACTAGTGCTTATGTCAGAATCGTCTTCGGCTCCTAAGTCCGGACGAAAGTCGCGTAGCCGCTGGCTTAGCCGGCGCCTGCACAGCGCCAGCGCCACCGAACGCTTGAGATTGACGACCAGCAGAGAGATATCGTCCGTCAGCAATACGCTCGATCATTTGGCGGCGAGTTGACGCGTCGATCGCGCGCGGGCCTTTTGCGGCGTCTCCCGGCGGATCCTTGCCGGGGGGAGGGGCGTACCTATCGGGTTGGGCGCGACGGCCGAAGGGGCGGCCGTCGGGGGCCGCAGACCTGCACCATTCTAGAAATCGCCGAGACACCAGAGAGCTTGAGAAACTAAGGAACTTCGATGAGACCAGGTCAGAACAAGCGCATGCGGGGCCGCAACAACAATCGCCGCGGCCCCAATCCGCTGACGCGTTCCTATGAGTCAAATGGACCGGACGTCAAAATTCGCGGCAATGCGCAACATGTCGCGGAGAAATACCTTCAGTTGGCGCGCGACGCCCATACCAGCGGCGATCCGGTGGGCGCGGAGAATTATCTCCAGCACGCCGAGCATTATTTCCGAATCATCGCCTCCGCCCAGGCGGCCCAGCAGCAGATGCAGGCCGGTTTTGGCCGCCCGCAGATCGAGGGCGAAGCCGAGGACGTCGATGACGATGACGATGTCGGCGGGCTCTCCGACCGTTTCGCTTCGCCGGCCGAGCGCGCGTCCTTCCAAGGCCAGCCGAATTTCGCCAACGGGCCGCAACCCCAACCCCAACAGCAACCGCAGGGCCCGCCGTACCAAGAGCGCGCCCCCTTCGACAATGATCGCCAACCGCAGGGCGACAGGCCCTATCAAGGCGGCAGGCCGAACAATCGCATGGATCAGCGCGACAACCGTGGCCCGCGCCCCGATCGTCCCTATCAAGACCAGCGCGACAATCGCGGGAACCGCGACAATCGTCCCTTCCGTCCCTATCGCGACCAGCAGCAACAGCCCGTGCGCGGCGAAGTTTCGCAGCCGGCCGCGCCGCCTTCTTCAGGGCTGCCGCCTTTCATCAGCGCGCCGACGCGGATCGCGCCCTCGCCTGAGAATGATGAGGCTTCGCCTCCGCTCGCGCCGGCTGAACATCATGAATCCGCGCCTGCCGAGGCGCATGATTCGGAGCCGCGCTTCGGGCGCCGGCGCCGTCGGCCGCGGCCGAACTTCAGCTTCGACAATTCCCGCGAAGAAGGTCAGGGAGACGAAGCGCAGGGTCAACCCGATCCGACCGAAGCTCCGGCGGGCGAGTAGACGGTTCGACAAACAAGGCCGACCGCCGCTTCAGAAAGCCGTCCGCGCTTGTCCTTTTTTGGAGACCTTTGTCGGCGATCAGTTCATGCCGACGTCGTCGAACTTTGTCTTCATGATGTCCTTGTCGAAAGGCTTCATGAGAACGTCGTCGGCGCCGGAATGCATCGCGCGGGCGATCTGGGCGACGTCGTATTCGCTCGTGCAGAAGAGAACCTTCGGCTTCTCGCCGCCAGGCATCCGGCGCAACTGCTTCATGAATTCGAAGCCGTCCAGCACAGGCATGCTCCAATCGACGATGATCGCGTCGGGCATCAGGAACGAGCAGGCGCCCAGCGCTTGCTTGCCGTCGATGGCCTCTGAAGTTTGGAAATTCATGCCTTCGAGAATGCGGCGCGCCGTCTTTCGAATGACGGGCGAATCATCGACCACGAGAACCTGCTTCATCCAAAATCTCCCGAAGTCGATTCCAAACGCGGCCAAACCCTGCGAATTGACGACTTGGTTAACGGCCGCTCGATCAAAGCCGCCTCGCGCGAAAGCGAAGGCGGCCCACCTCGCGGCATAGTCGCGCGAGGAGGTTAACGAGCGTTGAAATCGACGTGAGGAATGCGCGGCCTGCTCGCCCTATCGATTGCCTTCTCTCGAGGTCAGCCTCGCTGGGCCTCGAGTGTCGCGGCGACCGGCGTTGCGCGCAAGATCACCCTGTCGCCTTCGCTGCCGACCGCAACGCCCATCCCGCAGGATCGCGCCACGACCCCGGCAAAGAAGGGCTGGATCGAATGAGCGTCGACCGCGCCATTCTCAGGCTCGCCGGCGATCAGGGCCGCTGCGCCTTTCGCAAGACGCGCATTCGGGCCCTTGGCTTCCACCTCCGCCTCCATAAAGTCGCCTCCGCCCTTGACAGCGACGGTGACAACGCCGCCTCGTGGAATCGCCGAAAAGGCCAAAACGCAGAGATTGAGAATGAGCTTGACCTTGTTCTTGGGCGCCAATTGCCGATCCACGCTCCAGACGAGCTTGGTGCGGTCGTCGGCGATCAGCCCGCGCGTGACCTTCTCAGCATCGCTTGTATCGATCGTCGCCCCCGACGAGCCCGCGGCGCCAAAGGCCAGGCGGCAGAATTGCAGCCGCGCCGACGCCGTCGCCGCGCTTTTCTTGATGAGGTCGAGCGCGACCTGCCGCATTTCGGCGTCCTTTTCCTCTTCCAGCACTTCCAAACCGTTGATGATCGCTCCGACCGGACTGATCACGTCATGGCAAACGCGCGAGCAAGCCAACGACGCCAGATCCAGACCATCAAGCGCGAATATTGTCATTGGTTGGTTCCTGTGATCAGTGATGTGGGTCGCCTGACCCTCTGGGACCGCGCGCTCAGCCCTTACCGTGACGGGCGGCGCGAATCAGCCGGAGAGGGCTTGTGGCGGACGAATATTGAATGAGCGGCGCCGGGCAAGATAGCAAGGCCCTATGCGGAGCTTAAAGAGCGTTGACGCCGGGCCGGCGAGGCGACGGCCGCAGAAGGAGCTTCGCGCCGCATGAGCGTCGCCGCCGGACAGGGCCGCCAGATATCGAAAAGGCTCGATCTCGCCCGCGCGCCGCGCGACGCGGTCGGCGAACTCTTCGCCGAAATCGCGCTTGCCGCCGGCCCGGTCGTCATGGCCGAATATGAGACGGGCTGCGAGGCGTGGACCAAGAGCGATTCGAGCCCGGTGACCATCGCCGACGAGCGCGCCGAGGCCGCGATCCTCGAATTGTTGCGCGCCCGAGCCGAGACGATCCCGATCGTCGCCGAGGAATCTGCGGCGCGGGGCGAAAATCTCGCCGTCGGAGCCGCCTTCGTCCTCGTCGATCCGCTTGACGGCACGCGCGAATTCCTCTCTCGCAACGGCGAGTTCACGATCAACATCGCCTTGGTGCGCGACGGCGCGGTGGCCGCCGGGGCGGTCTATGCGCCGGCGATCGGACGCCTGTGGTTTGCGGGCGAGCGGTCCTTCTCCTGCGCCGCGTCCCTCGGCGCGCCGCTGCCGGGGCAGGCGGCGCGACAGCTCCTAAAGACGCGCGTCGCCCCGGCTGCCGGCCTTGTCGCCTTGGCGAGCCGCTCCCATTGCGACGCCGCGACCGAGGCCTTTCTCGCCAAAATGCCCATCGGCGAGCGGCGTTCGGTTGGCTCATCGCTGAAATTCTGCGTGCTGGCCGAGGGCGGCGGCGATGTCTATCCGCGTTTCGGCGCGACGATGGAATGGGATACGGCGGCCGGGGAGGCGGTGCTTCGCGCCGCCGGCGGGACGGTTCTTTCCGTCAAGGGCGGGGTTTTGCCCTATGGCAAAAAAGACGGGGGTTTTCGCAACGGCGGTTTCATCGCCTGGGGCGATCCGGCTTTGGCGAAGCGCTTCAGCCATCCTTAACGAACCTTCAACGACATGGGTTGAAACTTAGGGCGGGATTGCTCGCCGGCGTCAGAACTTCGCCGCCGAGGCGAGGTAATGGCCCGCGGGCTCTGCGGAAGAGGAAGCCCCGGGCGGAGTGGAGAGGAAATCGATGCGGAACATGACGCGGCGAGAAATGCTGGCGGGCGCCGCCGCTGGCCTGAGCGCTTTCACCGTGGCGGGGGCGGCGCGCGCCGATGCGCCGCAGCCCTATTCGACCGAGGAGTTGATCGACAGCGGTCACCGCTTCTTCGGGGCGATTTCCCGCGGCCTCGCCCAGGTGGTGGAGGAGGCCGGCCGGCGCTGGGGTCAGCCGAACGGCTATATCCTCGGCCAGGAGGCCTCCGCCGCTTTCGTCGGCGGCCTGCGCTACGGCGAGGGGAAAATGTATACGCGCAACGCCGGCGACCAGCGGGTATTCTGGCAAGGCCCCTCCGTCGGCTTCGACGCTGGCGCCGATGGCGATCGAACCATGATGCTCGTCTACAATCTGCCGGCGGTCGACGCTATTTTCCGCCGCTACGGCGGCATCGACGGTTCGGCCTATTTCGTCGGCGGCCTTGGCTTCACCGCCCTCGGGGCCGACGGCGTCATCGTCGTCCCGATCCGCACCGGCGTCGGCGCGAGGCTCGGCATCAATTTGAACTATCTGAAATTCACACCGCGGGCGACCTGGAATCCGTTCTAGGCCGGGCTGCCGCCCGCCTCGCCGCGGGCGATTTCAGCCACGTCTCAATTCGATCGAAGAGACCGGTTTCTGGGCCTTTGCTTGGCCGTCCGCGCGTGCGATGCTGTACGAGTCGTCCACGGCCGGGTGAACCGAATTGGTCGAGCAGGCAATGTATTTCGTGGCCGGGCTCCTCGTGGCCGGCCTCGTCATGATGCTGATTCTGCCGGCCTTTTGGCGCCGGGCCTTGCGCTTGTCGGCGCGGCGGGCGCGCCTGCAGACGCCGCTTTCGGTGAGCGAAGCCATCGCCGAGCGCGATCAATTGCGCGCCGAACATGCAGTGGCGAGCCGGCTCCTGGAGCGCCGTCTCGAATCGTTGCAAACCGCCCTTGCGCGCGAACGCGCCGAGCTTGGCCGGGAGATCAGGCGGTCAGAGCTCGACGAAGACAAGGCGAGAAGCCGGCGCGAAATCGCGGCGCTGCGGGGAGAGCTTGAAAGCAAGAGGCGCGCCCATGTCGCCACCGAGGCCGAGCTCGGCGCTGGCCGTCTTGCCCTATACGATATCAGCGCGCAGCTCGATCGCGCGCTTGCGGCCGTAACCGAGCTCCGCGCGGAGGCCATCAGGTACGAAACAAGGGCCGACGAACAGCGCGCCGCCATCGCCGGGGTCGAGACGAGAGCTGCGGGCCTCGAAATGCGGCTCGCCGATCAGGCGCAGGCGTTCAGGCGCGAGATGGAGGCGCTCGAAGCGGGCCGGGCGCGCGAGGCGCGGGACACGCGAGAAAAGCTAGGCGATGTCGCCGCGCTCGATGCGGCGCTCGCCGAGAAGGATCGCCTCAACCGCGAACTCGCCGATCGCCTCGCGCGCGCCGAAGAGAGCGGGCGCGATCCGGCCGCTGCGCAAGATCGCGACGGCGATCGCGCATTGCGCGAGGCGATCGCCAAGCTGGGCGGCGACGTTCTGCGCTTGATGGGGCAGGACGAAGAGGCGTCCTCCTCTTTGATGAGGAAATTGGGCGCTCCGCAGGAGCACGAGCCATTCCCGCTTGCGCCGCCGAGCGATAAGAAGGATAAGGCGCCGCCGCTGCGGCGGGCGCGAACGACGTCGCATGCGCCTTAGCGCTGGGCGGGGCGGAACATCAAGGGAGTTCATTCCGTGTCGGAACATGTCGGCGTCCATGTCCATGCGGCGCATGAAGAGATGGTGCATGAAATGGCTGAGCACGGCGGCGAGGGCCTCGCCCAGCGCGTCGCCATCGTCACGGCGTTGCTGGCCACGATCGGCGCGCTCTTCGGCTATCAAGCAGGCCATGTCTCGACCGAAGCGATGCTCCTGAAGAACGATTCAATCTCCGCTCAGGCCAAGGCTTCCGACATGTGGGCCGAATATCAGGCCAAGAGTACGCGCGAATTCCTTTCCAAGAATCTTTCCGCGATCGCCAATGACGATGCGCAGAAGACGAAGCTTTCGTCGGAAGGGGACCGCTACGCCAAGGAGAAGGGCGATATCAGCGCCAAAGCGAAGGGGTTCGAGGAAGAAGCCCGCTCCGCCAATGAGAAGGCGGAGGCCAATATCGTTCCGCACGAACGCATGGCGCTCGGCGTCACGCTGATGCAAGTCGCCGTCGCGCTCGCTTCGATCACCGTCTTGACGCGCAAGAGCTGGCTCTTCTACGGCGCGCTCATATTTGCGGCGATCGGGATCGGAATATCGAGCTGGGGGTATTTTTCCTGAGAGGCGGGGAAGCGCCAATTTTTTTTCGCGGCTCGACTCATCCGAAGGACGCGGCGCGGGCGCCTTAATGCCCGCCGCCGGCTCCGCCCGCCATCTGCGGCCGGCGCATGAGCGGCGCCAGCACGACGAGCGCGAAGAAGATCACGGTCAAGGCGAGGAACACATCGCCCAACGCCATCACTTCAGCCTGCCGACGCGCCATCAGCGACATCTGCTTCGTCGCCGCCAAGGCCGCGTCCGAGCCGCGCGAAGCGAAAGCCGCGGTCATCTTGGCCATCGTCTCGTCGGCGATAGTGCGGCCCCAGGAGACAGCCTCGTGCAAACGCTCGATATGCAGATCCATGCGCTTGTCGAGCATTGTATTGATCACGGCGAGGCCGACCGCGCCGCCGAGGTTGCGGGTCAGGTTGAAAAGTCCGGACGCGTTTTTGATCCGTTGCGGCGGCATGGTGCCGAGCGCCAGATTGTTGATCGGCACCATGCACAACATCAGCGAGAAGCCGCGGAAAATCTGCGGGACGAGCAATTCCCAGAAGTCCCAGTCCGCGGTGATATAGGAGGCTTGCAGGGTTCCGATCGCAAAGCCGGCGAAGCCGACCGCGATCATGATGCGCGGATCGACTTTGGTCATCAGCCGGCCGGAGATCGGCGCGCAGATGAACATACAGACGCCGGTCACGAACATGGTCTCGCCGATCATCAGCGGCGAGTAGCCGCGCACTGAGGCGAGATAGACCGGATAGATGTAGGTGAGGCCGTAGAGCCCGATGCCGAGCACGAAGGAGAAGAGCGAGCCGGTCCAGAAATTGCGGTCGCGGAAGGCCGTCAGATCGACGATCGGCTGGCGCGCGGTGAACGCCCGCCAGAAAAAGACGATCCCGCCGACTGTCGAGACGAGGATCGCATTGGCGACCGGCTGGTACTGCAGCCAATCCTTCGAAGGGCCTTCTTCAAGCGCATATTCCATCGCGCCGAGGAAGGCGGCCATGGCGATGAGGCCGCTCCAATCGAAATTCTTCAGCAGCGAATAGTCGGGCTGGTCGAAGTCGATCAGGAACCAGGCCGCGGTCGAGACGCAAATTCCCGGCACGATATTGACGAGGAACAGCCAGTGCCACGAGAACCAATCGGTGAGGAGGCCGCCGACGGTCGGGCCGATGGTCGGGGCGAGCGTTGCGACGAGACCGATGATCGGCGCGACGAAGGGCATCTTGCTGCGCGGAAAAATCGTATAGGCGGAGGCGAAGACCGTCGGGATCATGCCCCCGCCGATGAAGCCTTGCAGCGCGCGCCAAACGATCATCTCGTCGATCGACGACGCCCGCGAGCAAAAGAAGCTCATCAGCGTGAATCCCGCCGCCGAGATGAAGAATATGTACCGCGTCGAGATGACCCGCGACAGGAACCCCGATAGCGGGATCATGATGACTTCGGCGATCAGATAGCTTGTTTGAACCCAGGTGATTTCGTCCGAGGACGCCGAGAGGCCGGCCTGGATTTCCGACAGCGAGGCCGAGACGATCTGGATGTCCAGGATCGCCATGAACATGCCGAACACCATGAAGATGAAGGCGATGAGCTTGCGCGGCTCGAAGCGCTCGGCGGAGGCCGCGGGCGCCGCCAGAGCCGGCGGCGGCGGCGCTCCTGTTGCGAGCGATGCGTTGCTCATGGCTCAAGCTCCGCGGTCAGTCGCCCTTCGCCTGGGTCTGCGACGCCTGGGCGCCGAAGCCGAGCAGCGTCAGCAAGGTCGGGCGCGGCTCGCTCTCATCGCGCGTATGGACTGAGGCGACGACGGAGAGGCCGGGGCGCAATTCGCCGCCGCGCAAAGCGTCGGCCGGAAGCGCTATGCGCACCGGGACGCGCTGCACGATCTTGGTGAAATTGCCGGTGGCGTTGTCGGGCGGCAGCAGCGAGAATTGCGAGCCGGAAGCTGGCGCGACCGAGACCACCGTGCCCTGGACGACGCGCCCATCCAAGGAATCGACCGCGATATCGACCGTTTGGCCGGGGCGGATCGAGCCGAGCTGCGTCTCCTTGAAATTGGCGTCGACATACGCGCTGGCAAGCGGCACCAGCGCGAGGAGACGCGTGCCCGGCTGGACATATTCGCCGAGTTGGGCGGCGCGATTGCCGATGACGCCGTCGAAGGGCGCGGCGATCGTCGTGAAGCTCAAATCGCGCTCGGCCTTGGCGAGCGCAGTCTCCAATTCGCCGCGCGAGCGTTCGGCCTCGACCTTCTGGGCGGCGAGCACGTCGAGATTGGCCTTGGCGCCGTTGACGGCGGCCTCGGCGCTGGCGACGGCGGCGACGGCGGCGGCCTTGGACGCGATCGTGCGATCGCGATCGGCGCGAGCCTGCTCGAGACGCTGCTGCGAGCCGAAATTCATCGCCGCCATCTTGCCGGCCCGGTCATATTCGAGCGAGGCGCGCAGGACGTCCGCCTCGCTGGATGTGACTTGCGCCCGGGCGGCGGCGGTCTGGCTTTCGGTCTGGGCGATCGCCGAGCGCTGCGCATCGATCTGCCGGCCGATGCGGGCGATCGTCGCGTCCTGCGTGTCGATCTTGTTTCGGGCCGTGTCGACCGCGAGGCGATAATCGCCATCGTCGATCTTTACCAGGAGGTCGCCGGAGTGGACGGTCGAATTGTCCGCGACCGCGACATTCGAAATATGGCCGGCGACTTTCGCGGCGATGATCGCCGTATCGGCGCCGACATAGGCGTCGTCGGTCGAGACGATGAAGCGGCCCTCAACGAGCCAATTGTAGCCGAGGTTAGCGCCATAGCCGACGCCAGCGAGAATGAGGACGGGCAGGATGAAGCGCCGCAACGAACGACGGGGCTGCGCGGTTGGGGCAGGGGCGCCGGCTGGGACCGCCGGGCCAGGGCGCTGACCGACAGGCGCTACGGGCCCGCCCGCCACGACCATGGGCGTATTCGAGCGCTCTGCGGCAGGAGCGGCCGCTGGGGCGGAAGCGGCGAGGTCCTGTTCTTGCGGCATCATAAATTCCCCGAGACACGTGAAATTCGGCTGGACCCATGCTTGAAAAAAAACGACCAGACTGAACCGTTCGGTCAATAGAGGCTTGACTTAGACCGCTCGCAAGATTAAATCAAGCCCGAACTG
>DASZFX010000085.1:0-2362 GCA_035939375.1 Roseiarcus sp. | reverse complement strand
GCGCGTCCCCTTGCCCGACTGACGATCGAGGGTCAAGCCGTCGGGGCTTGGCCGCGGCCGGCCGCCCTGCGGCGCTCGCCGCCGGTTGCGACGGCCGCGCGCTCACGATTTCGTCCGATGCATCAAATAGTTGGATGGCATTTCGCAATTCTTGACACATTGCGGCGCCGTCAATATGTTGCGCGCGGCTTGCAGGGGCGGTTGACTTCAATCCGATTTCACTTCACGGCTTTTTCGAGCCGTTCGTCTGCTGCTCGCCTCTTTTGACGTTGAGCCGGATCGATCGGCGCCGGTCGCTTCAGGGCGGCGGAGGCGCGATGGCGGAACGCGGAGGCGGCGAGGAGGAAGATCGGGTCCTGAGGGCGAGGCTGGAGAAGCTCTCAGGCGCGCTTCAGGCGCAGCGGAAAACGTCGCAACCGCGGCGCGAGGCGGGCGCGGGGGATCAATCCTCGAATGGGTCCGGCTCCGCGATGGCCCTGGGCTTGCGCGCGGGCAGCGAATTTGTGGCGGCGGTCGTGGTCGGCGGATTCATCGGCTGGCAACTGGACGCCTGGTTGGGTACGAAGCCGGGTTTCCTGATCGCCTTCTTCTTTCTGGGGGTGGCGGCAGGGGTGTTGAACGTGATCCGCGCGACGACGCCGTCGCGCAAGACGAAACCGGCCCCGGGCGAAAAAAACGCCCCGCCGGACAGGAATGGGGACTAGGGACGTGGCGGCAGAGGCGGGACATGCGATCAATCCGATCGAGCAATTCTCGGTCGCGCCGATTGTGCCGATTCACATCGGCGGCCTCGACTTCTCCTTCACCAATTCCGCGCTCTATATGCTTATCGCGGTGGCGATCGTCGCCCTGTTGATGCTGCTCGGCGCGAACGGCTCGACCGGCGCTCCAGGCCGCCTGCAGGCCCTTGCCGAAATGGCCTATGAATTCATCGCCGGCATGTTGCGCTCAGCGGCCGGCGAACATGCGCAGGCGTTCTTTCCATTCGTCTTCAGCATTTTCATGTTCATTTTGATCTGCAATCTCGTCGGCCTGATCCCTTACACCTTCTCGGTGACGAGCCACATCGTCGTCACTGCCGCCCTGGCGCTGACCGTGTTCTTCACCGTCATCATCGTTGGCTTCGCTAAGCACGGGGTCGGCTTCTTCAAGCTTTTCGTGCCGCCGGGCGTGCCGATCGCGATCCTGCCGGTGGTCGTAGCGATCGAGGTCTTCTCGTTCTTCGTGCGGCCGATGAGCCATTCGGTGCGCCTCTTCGCCAACATGCTCGCCGGTCATATTACGCTCAACGTCTTCGGCGGCTTTGTCGTGATGCTGCTCGGCGCCGGGGCCGTCGTCAAAACGGTCGCGGTCCTGCCTTTTGCGATGACCATCGCGCTGGAAGCGTTGGAACTGCTGGTCGCCTTCCTGCAAGCCTATGTCTTCGCCATGCTAACGTGCATGTATCTCAACGACGCGCTTCACCCCGGCGGCCACTGACGACCGGACTCATCAAAACAGAACCCATCCAAGACAGGAGTTATTGATGGAGCCGCATGAACTCGCCATAGCCGCCAAATATATCGGCGCCGGTCTCGCCGCGATCGGAACCGGCGCCGCCGGCATAGGCGTCGGCACGCTGTTCGGCCAGTTCCTCAACGGCGCTTTGCGCAATCCATCGGCGGTCGAAGGCCAGTTCGGCCGGTTGATCTTCGGTTTCGCGGTGACCGAGGCGCTCGGCATTTTCGCGCTGCTGATTTCCTTCCTCTTGCTGTTTGCGGTCTGATTGATCGCTTGAGAGGGAGAAAGCGGCGGAGAGTTCGGCGCTCTCCGTCGCGATGAGGGTTCCGACAATGGCGCAGCAACCAGCGACACAAAGCGAGGTCGGGCAGGAAGCGGGCGGACACGCCTATTTCCCACCCTTCGCCGCCCAGACCTTTCCTTCGCAGCTTCTCTGGCTGGCGGTCACTTTTGGCGCGCTCTATCTCCTGATGGCGCGCGTCGCGTTGCCGAAGCTCGGCGGGTTGATCGAGACCCGCAAGGCGCGGATCGCCAAGGACCTCGACGACGCCGCCGCGATGCAGCAAAAGGCCGACGCCGCCGCGGCGGCGCATGAAAAGACCATCGCCGACGCCCGCGCCCGAGCCCAGGCGCTCGCGCAGGAGGCCCGCGACAAGCTCGGCGCGGATTTCGCAGCCAAGCGCAAGACGCTCGAAGCCGAGCTCGCCGCCAAGCTCGCCGCCGCCGACGAAGAGATCGCCGCGACGCGGGCCAAGGCGATGAGCAATGTCGAGACGATCGCGCGCGACGCCGCGGCAGCGATTTTCGAGCGCATTCTGGGGCGCGCCGCCGAGTCCGACGCCGTCGGCGCAGCGGTTGCCGC
>DASZFX010000084.1:0-10158 GCA_035939375.1 Roseiarcus sp. | reverse complement strand
CGGTCGCGGAAATGGCCTTTCATCGTCTGCTGTTCTATGCGGAATCGCCGGCAACGCCCTGGCCGCTGAACGCCGCCGAATATGCCGCTTTCAATGCGCTGGCGCGCTCGGCGGCGGTCCTCGACCTGACCATGCCGCCGCTCGATCGCGACGAGGCCTTGTGGACGGACCGCGAAAATTACGCGCCCTGCCAGTCACTCGCCGAAGCGGCGCGCTCCGCGGCCGTCGAGATCATCCGCTATCGTTCGGTACGCGATCCCGACCACGGCCATGGCCTCGCCCTGCTGACGCCATCGCCTTTCACCGCCGCCGAGCCGGTGAAATTCGAAACGTGGCGGATCAGGGTCGGCCCGTTCGGCGCGCAGGCGATCCGCGAATTTCCCGCCGAACGCTATGAATTCCCCCGCGCCGTCTTCGCCGCCGACCGCCGTCTCGACGCGATGGCTTGGACGCGCTGACGCGCGCGGAAAAGAAACGCGAATTCCTCTCGCGATCCGCGGCGCTGTGCAAACAATGACGGATTGCGCCTCGGTGAGCGGGTGACCGCGCCGAGCAGCCGCCGGCGGCGCCTGGACCTTGGCTCCGCGTCGCCGAGCAGGTACAACCCTGCCATGTCGCAGCGCATCGACTATTTCTTCTCCCTCCTCAGCCCCTGGGCCTATATCGGCCACCGTTTGTTCGTCGATCTCGCGCGCCGTTACGATGCTCGGATCGTCTATCGGCCGGTCGCGCTGAACGAGGTCTTCGCCGAGACCGGCGGCCTGCCGCTCGCCAAGCGCCATCCGGCGCGTCAGGCCTATCGAATGATTGAATTGCAGCGCTGGCGCCAGAAGCGCGGGCTCGCCTTTCATCTTAAGCCCAAGCACTGGCCCTTCGAGGCGAGTCTCGCCAATGGCGCCGTGTTGGCGATCGTCGCAACGGGCGCCGATCCCGGCGCGTTCGTGCAATCGGCTTTTGTCGCGACCTGGGAGCGCGAAGAGAACCTCGGCGAGGTCGAAACCCTGTCGCGCCTCATCGAGGCTGCGGGCTTCGAGCCAAAGGCGATCCTTGCCGCAGCGGAAAGCGCTGACATTCGCGCGACCTACGAGGCCAATCGTCGCGACGCCATAGCGATCGGGGCTTTCGGCTCGCCCTGCTATGTGCGCCAGGGCGAAGTCTTTTGGGGACAGGATCGGCTGGAGCTGTTGGAGGACGCGCTCGCCAGCGCCCGCGCCGCCTATTCGGCGACGCCCGCCCGGCCGTGAACGAGGCCGCGACCGCGACGAGCGTGATCGGCGCGGGCGCGCCGGAGACGCCGCCGGTCATTTCCGTGCGGAATTTGCGCAAGGTCTTCAAGAAGGTCGTCGCCGTCGATACCGTTTCCTTCGACATCGCCGGCGGTTCGACGACGGCGTTGCTCGGCGGCAACGGCGCGGGCAAGACGACGACGATCGGCATGATCATGGGCCTGATCCTGCCGACATCCGGCGCCGTCACCGTGCTCGGCGCGGATATGGTGCGCGAACGCTACCGCGTGCTGGGCCGCATGAATTTCGAAAGTCCCTACGTCGACATGCCGCATCGGCTGACGGTCGGGCAGAATCTGAGGGTCTTCGCCGGCCTCTATGGCGTCGCCGATGCTGCGGCGCGGATCGCAGAACTCGCGCGAAGCCTCGCGCTTGAAGAATTCCTCGACCGTCCGGCGGGTAAACTGTCGGCCGGCCAGAAGACCCGCGTCGCGCTCGCCAAGGCCCTGATCAACCGGCCGGAGGTTCTACTGCTCGACGAGCCGACCGCTTCGCTCGACCCAGACACAGCCGACTGGGTTCGCTCGCGTCTCGAAGACTACCGGCGCGAGCGCGGCGCGACGATCCTGCTCGCCTCGCACAATATGGGAGAAGTGGAGCGGCTTTGCGATCGGGTGATCATGTTGAAAGCCGGCCGCATCGTCGATGACGGCGGGCCAACCACGCTCATCGCAAAATACGGCCGCGAGACGCTCGAAGACGTGTTCCTCGACATCGCGCGGGGACGCGCGGCGGCGGCGCCATGAGTTCTCTGTCGCTCGGCCGCATTCGCGCGTTGCTGGCGCGCTACATCTACGTCCTGCGTTCGTCCTGGCCGCGCATCGCCGAACTGGTCTATTGGCCGGCGATCCAGATGTTCACCTGGGGCTTCCTTCAGACCTATATCAACGCCCAGGCGGGCGCCGCGGGCTTTTCAGGCCGATTCGCCGTCGCCGCCGGCGCCCTGATCGGGGCGCTGCTGCTTTGGGACAGCCTGTTTCGCGCCCAGCTCGGCTTTTCGCTTTCGTTCCTGGAGGAGATGTGGTCGCGCAACATGGCCAATCTCCTGATGAGTCCGCTACGGCCGCTGGAGTTCGTCGCGGCCTTGATGGCGATGAGCCTCGTGCGCCTCGTCATCGGCGTCGTTCCGGTGACGCTTCTCGCCTTCTGGTTCTTCGGCTTCAACCTGTGGGGACTTGGCGTCGCAGTCGTCGCGTTTTTCGTCAATCTGGTGCTGACAAGCTGGGCGATCGGCCTTTTCGTCTCAGGTCTGGTCCTGCGCAATGGCATGGGCGCCGAGGCGATCGCCTGGTCGGTGCTGTTCTTCGTCATGCCTTTCGCTTGCGTGTATTATCCGGTGACGACCCTGCCGACCTGGCTGCAACTGTTGGCCTGGAGCCTGCCGCCGACCTATGTCTTCGAGGGTCTGCGCGCCTTGCTTGTCACCCATATTTTTCGCGCCGACCTGATGCTCGAGGCTTTGGCGATCAACCTCTGCATGCTTGCCGCAGGCCTCGTCGCCTTCCTCGCCTTGCTCGATAGCGCGCGGCGGGCCGGCTCGCTGCTGCAAATGGGCGAATAGGCTGTTGGTCTTCCGCCGGCCGCCGATCCGGCGATCGTAGAGCTTGGAAAGCTTGGATTCACGGCCCGGCGAACGCGTCGCGGACGCACAATATGCAAGCATGCCTAATTTTTGGGCGTCAAGCGGAGCCAAAAGTGTGATCGAAATGCTTCATTTTCCGAGAGAATTCTGTTGGGAAGCTCGTTTCAGTCCTTTGTCGTTGATTAGTTTATGTGCAAACTTTACATGACATTCTGATGTCGAAGGGGCGCACTCGCGCATCCTGCGGGGTCGCCGATGCTAAGAAGCTTTTCATATCAAATGTATGAGATGACTTTCGCTGCGCTGGCGCCGGCGCGGGCGGTCTCGGACGCCAGCCGATTCGTCTTCGGCAATCCCTTCAATCCTCTCGTCAACACCGCCTTCGCCAAAAACATCACGGCCAGTGCGGAATTGTTCGAGCGCATCACCCGCCGCTACAGCAAGCCGACTTTTGGACTTAGGCGGACTTTGGTCGCCGGCGAGCCCGTCGCCATCGTCGAGCGGGCGATCTGGGAGCGGCCGTTCTGTCGGCTGCTGCATTTCGAGCGCCAGGCCTTAAGCCCCGACAAGCCCTTAAATCCCGCCAAGTCCTTAAATCCCACCAAACCCTTGCCGCGACTGTTGCTTGTCGCGCCGATGTCCGGCCATTACGCGACGCTGCTGCGCGGCACGGTCGAAGCCTTCCTGCCGACCCACGACGTCTATATCACCGACTGGACCGACGCCCGGATGGCGCCGATGACGGTCGGCGGGTTCGATCTCGACGATTACATCGACTATCTGCGCGAGATGCTCGGCGTTTTGGGACCGGGCGCCCATACGATCGGCGTCTGTCAGCCGGCCGTGCCGCTCATTGCGGCGGTCGCTCTGATGGAGGCGCAAGCCGATCCACTCGCGCCCGCTTCGATGACGCTGATGGGCGGCCCGATCGACACGAGGCGCAGCCCGACCGCCGTCAACCTTCTCGCCGAACGGCGCGGCGTCGACTGGTTCCGGCGCAATTGTCTCCACAATGTGCCCTTCCCTTATCCGGGCTTCGGCCGCCTCGTCTATCCGGGATTCCTGCAACTCTCCGGCTTCATGGCGATGAACCTCGATCGCCACGTCAACGCCCATGTGGACATGTTCAATCACCTTGTGCGCGGCGACGGCGACTCGGCGGAGAAACATCGGGAATTCTATGACGAGTATCTGGCGGTGATGGACCTGACCGCCGAATATTACATGCAGACCATCGAAACAGTCTTCGTGCGCCATGCCCTGCCGAAGGGCGAGATGACCCATCGCGGCGCGCCGGTCGATCTTGCCGCGATCCGCTCCTGCGCGCTGATGACCGTCGAAGGCGAAAACGACGACATTTCCGGCGTCGGCCAGACGCAAGCCGCCCACGATCTCTGCAAGAACATCCCCAAGGACCTCAAATTGCACTATCTGCAAAAGGACGTCGGCCATTACGGCGTCTTCAACGGTTCGCGGTTTCGTTCCCAAATCGCGCCGCAGATCGTCGCGTTCCACAAGAAGGCGGAAGCATACGGCAAACGGGCCAAGCAGCTGCGCTGACCGTAGAGCATATTCCTATCAAGCCTGAGCGGCCCGCCGCTCCGCCGCCGTCGAGCCTTCGGCGCTGCTTCGATACGCCCCTTCGGGTGGCTACGACGGCTCAGCGCGGCGCTTAACCGTCAAGAGCTTTGGCGGCGGACCGGTCCCACGCCCCTCAGATATGGTACATCAAACTCGCTTCGTCGACTTCGCAAAGCGCACGCATATCGGCGAGCGAGTGATGGTCGAGCACGCGCGCGATCGCCTGGCGCACCTCGAACATCATCAGCCGGACGCTGCAGCGCGTCTCGTTCTGGCAGTCCTCGCAGCGCCGATAATAGCTCTTGCTGGCGCAGGCGATGGGCGCGAGCGGCCCGTCGAGCGCCCTGACGATATCGCCGACCATGATCTCCCCCGCGGGCTTGGCGAGGACATAGCCGCCGCCGCGGCCTTTCTTGGAATGGACAAGCCCGGCGGTCCTTAATTCGCCGAGGATGGCGTCGAGGAATTTCTTCGGGATCGTATTGGCGGCCGCGATGTCGGCGACCAGGGCCGGGCGACCTGGCGCGAGCCCGGCCAAATGGACCATCGCCTTCAGCCCGTATTTTCCCTTGCTGGTCAGCATCGCCTCGCGCCTCAAATCCTTGTTTCGAGGCGAAAATAGGCGCTCAATCGTCTATAGTCCACAAACACGATAGAAACGAAGGAAACGCCGGCGCGTCGAGGCTGGGGCCCTTAGACTTACGCTTGGTTTACTAAGCTTGCAGCGCGGGGCGATGAACGCCCAAACCAGTGGTATTTTCGGTGACGCTCGATGGGCGCTTTGCGCATCGCGCGCAATTTGAGGTCGCCGCCATGCGTATCCATTGGCAGGTCGCGCCGCTGCTTAGCCTTTTGTTGGCCTTCAGCGCCGGCGCGGAGGCCCGGGAAACGGTCCTTTATTCCTCGCCTTACAGCCCCGGCACGATCGTCATCAGCCAGCGCGCTCATCGGCTCTATCTCGTCGTCGGGCCGGAGGTTGCGATTTCCTATCCGGTCGGCGTCCCCAAGCGCGGCAAGGAGTGGAGCGGCTTTGCGCGCGTTTCGGCCAAATATGTCGAGCCCGCCTGGTCGCCGCCCGATGTCGTCAAGCGCGATCATCCGGAATTGCCCGATCTCATTCCCGGCGGCTCGAGGCACAATCCGATGGGCGCGCGCGCCTTGACGCTCGATCGCGACGAGATCGCCATTCACGGCACGACCGCCACGATGCGCGCCTCGGTCGGGACGGCGGCCTCCTACGGCTGCATTCGCATGCTGAACGAAGACGTCATCGACCTCTACGATCGGGCGTCGGTCGGCGCGCTCGTCATCATGGCGCCCTAGCAGACCCTCAGTTCAGAAGTCGCTGGCGAGCCCGCGCACCTCCCAATCGCCGTAGCGGACCGGATCCGGGCCGTCGCGGCCATTGACCTCGCGAGGATGTTTCGCGTCATATTGCGCCCGCCGGGCCGCGGCCTCGGCCAAGGCGCGCTCCGCCGCCGCCTTCGCTCGAGCGGCCGGCCTCTCGGCCGTGGGCGCTGCGGCCTTCTGTTTGTGGTCCGATTCCAAGGGGGCTCCAGCCAATGCTTCATTGATCGCCGCGACCGGCGCGAGTTCGGCGCAATCTTGCTATGGTCCAACGGCAATTCAATGACATGATTCGAAAAGGTCGCCCGATTGAAGCCGCCGGATCGCCCGCGTAACGTCCCCCTCCGGCGCTCCCTTGCCCAGCGCTCCTCGCCGCCGGAGCCGCCCCCGCCGGGTCTCGCCCCGCGCATGGCGGCCGCCCAGATTCTCGCCGAGACGTTGATCAAGGGCCGATCGCTCGAGGATCGCTTTTCCGCCGAGAGCGCGCTCGGGCCCTTGGCCGGGCTCGATCCGCGCGACCGCGCGCTGGCGCGGGCGATCGTCACCGCCGCCCTGCGTCGGCTCGGCACGATCCGTAAGGCGACGGCGCGTTTTCTCGAGCGGGGATCGCCGAAGAAGAGCGGTTCATTCGATTGGATCCTGATCGTCGCTGCGGCCCAGATCCTCTTCCTCGATGCGCCGGATCACGCCGCGGTCGACCTCGCAGTCCGCGCTTCGCGCGCAGACCCAGCCGCGGCGCCCTTCGCGGCCGTCGTCAACGGGGTGTTGCGAAACATTATCCGCGAAAAGCAGTCGATCCTCGAAGCGGCCGACGCGCTCGACGACGATACGCCAGCCTGGCTCGCCGCCCGCTGGCGCAACTTCTACGGATCGGCGCGGGCGCATGCGATCGCGGAAGCCCATCGCCAGGAGCCGACGCTCGATTTGAGCGTCAAGTCCGACGCCGCCGGATGGGCGCGCCGGCTCGGCGGGATCGTGCTGCCGACCGGGTCGGTGCGCCTCGAGACCCATCGTCCGATCCGTGAATTGGAAGGCTATGAGGCGGGCGAATGGTGGGTGCAGGACGCCGCCGCCGCGTTGCCCGCGAAATTGCTCCGCGCTGAAGCCGGCGAACGAGTCGCCGATCTTTGCGCGGCGCCGGGCGGCAAGAGCGCGGCGCTCGCCGCGGCCGGCGCGCAGGTCACCGCGGTCGATCGCTCGGCCGAGCGCTTGAAGCGCCTCGCCGTCAATTTCGCGAGGCTGCGCCTCAATGTCGAAGTCGCCGTGGCGGACGCGCTGACTTTCGAAGCCGCGCCGTTCGATGCGATCCTTCTTGATGCGCCCTGCTCGGCGACCGGTACGATACGCCGGCATCCGGACGTCGCCTGGACGAAACGCGCCGGCGATATCGCCGCGCTCGCCGCGCTGCAGGCGCAACTCCTCGATCGGGCGATCGCGCTGGTCAAGCCTGGCGGCCGGGTCGTCTTCTGCACCTGTTCCTTGGAGCCGGAGGAGGGCGAAGCGCCGATCGCGGCGTTGTTGAGGCGCAACCCGGACGTACGTCGCGCGCCCATCGAAGCCAGCGAAATCGGCGGGCTTGCCGAATGCGTGACGGAGGCCGGCGATCTGCGCACCTTGCCCTGTCACCTGCCGGGGCCGACGCCGCGCCTTTCCGGCCTCGACGGTTTCTTCGCCGCGCGCCTGCAACGGGTGAGCTGAGCGGGCCTGTCGGCGCGGCGATTAGGCTTTGCGTTCTACAAAGCCATTGTTGGAAGCGGCGAACGCGCCCTCGCCTGTCGTCGGCGGTCGTGCTTAATAGGATCGAGCAGCGGGTTGCGCGCTTGTCGAGGCGAATTTTGAGCTCTGAAGCGACCGCGATCAAGATGCGTCTCTTCGGGTTGGCGACGCGTCTGTGGCTTCTGCGTCTCGCCCGGCCCTTCGCCAACACGGCGCGTCGCCTCATGGCGATCGGCGCGAGGCGGCCCGAGCGCCTGGCGATCGCGCCGCGGGATATCCGCACCGCCGATCCGATCGCCGCCCGCGATATTTACGCCGGCTATTTTGTGCTCGCCGGAAGGACGGCCAATGCTCACGGCCGCTCACCCTTCGAGATGCCGCCGCCTTCGCCGGCCTGGGGCGAGGCGCTGCATGGATTCGGCTGGCTGCGCGATCTGGCCGCCGCCGATACGGCTCTGTCGCGCGCCAATGCGCAGGCTTTGGTCGAGGATTGGCTGAACGTCATTCAGCGGAGCGGGCGCTCGATCGACGCTTCGATCGTTCACGATCCGCGCGTCGTCGCGCGGCGGCTGCTGTCGTGGCTCAGCCATTCGCCGATGATCCTCGAAAACGCCGACCGCGCCTTCTATCGGCGCTTTGCGCGCAGTCTCGGCGCCCAGGCGGCGCCGCTGGAGCGCGCGCTCGCCGGCGGGCTCACGGGCGAAGCAAGGCTGACGGCGGCGATCGCGCTGACCCAGACCGGGCTCTCCCTCGAAAACGCCAGCGCCTTGCTGCAGCGCGCGACGCGGGTTCTCGCCGGCGAGCTGACGCGCCAAATCCTTGCCGACGGCGGCCATGTCAGCAGAAATCCGCAAGTCCTGGTCGAGCTTCTGGTCGACCTGCTGCCGACGCGCCAGGCCTTCGCCGCGCGCGGCCTGAGCCCCCCGGAACAGCTTCTCAACGCCATCGATCGGATGACGCCGATCCTAAGGATGTTTCGCCACGCCGACGGCGCCTTGGCCAATTTCAACGGCATGGGAGTCAGCGAGCCGCAGACGCTGGCGACCCTGCTGGCTTACGGCGACACCGGCGCGGCGATCATGGACGCGCCCTATTCGGGCTACGAGCGTCTCGAAGCCGGTCCTTCGGTTGCGATCATCGACGTCGGCGCGCCGCCGCCGTGGGAATTCGCGCAAGACTGCCACGCTGGCTGTCTGTCCTTCGAATTCTCCTCAGGTTACCATCGCCTCATCGTCAATTGCGGCGCGCCGCCGCCTGATCTCATCGAGGCGCGCGCCGTCGCCCGCGCCACTGCCGCCCATTCGACCCTGGTCGTCGCCGATCGCTCGAGCTGTCGCTTCGCCGCCGCGACCGGCCTCGAATCCTTCGCCAAAGGCGCCGTGTTGCAAGGCCCTTCGCGCGTCGAGGCGAAACGCAGCGTTGATTCCAAATGGCTGCGAGTCGACGCCGATCACGACGGCTATGGCAAGGCTTTCGGCGTCTTGCACCATCGCACCTTGGCTCTTACCCAGGACGGGACGGGCCTTTATGGCGAGGATCGCCTGTCGCCAGTCGGCAAGGCGGCGCCGGTCGGCGAGACCCCGATCGCCCTCCGGTTCCATCTGCATCCCGACGTGCATGTCGCGCTCGACGGCGACGGCGTGGCGGCAAGGCTCTTTCTTCCGTCTGGCGATGAATGGCGTTTCGAAGCCGGCGGCCGCCCCATCGTGCTCGAAGAGAGCATTTTCTTTGCCACCCCCGGCCGACCGCGGCGCTCTACCCAGTTGGCGGCCCATGGAACCATCGCCGATTGCGCGCCGATCGTGTGGTCCCTCATTCGATCGGTCGGGGAGACCGACCCATCTAAGGGTTCCGGCGCCGGCTGAAACGTGTTAACCGCCGCCGCTTGATGGGTCGCTGGGTCGGCCCGCATGGGGCGTCTATGGCGAATGATCTTGCGCGGGTCGGCCGCGCTCTGATTTCCGTTTCCGACAAGGCGGGACTTGGCGAACTGGCGAGTGCGCTCTCGGCCCTCGGCGTCGAATTGATCTCGACGGGCGGCACCGCCAAGGCGCTCGCCGGGGCGGGCTTTAAGGTGAGGGACGCGGCCGAATTGACCGGGTACCCCGAGATGATGGACGGGCGCGTGAAAACGTTGCATCCCATCATTCACGCCGGATTGCTGGCGGTGCGCGAGAATCCGGTCCATGAAGCGGCGATGCTCGCGCATAATATCGCGCCGATCGATCTTCTCATCGTCAACCTCTATCCGTTCGAGGAGACCTTGCGGCGCGGCGGCGCCTTCGAGGAGATGATCGAGAATATCGACATCGGCGGGCCGGCGATGATACGCGGCGCCGCGAAAAATCACGGCGACGTCGCCGTCGTCGTCGAGCCGAGCCAGTACAACAGCCTGATCGAGGAGCTTCAGCGCCACAACGGCGCGACCTCCTCAAGGTTTCGCCTCGCCCTGGCGCAGCGCGCCTACGCGCGCACCGCCGCCTATGACGCGGCGATTTCGAACTGGCTCGCGAATATAGCCGGCGAGAGCGCGCCGCCGTGGCGCGCCTTTGGCGGCGCCTTGGTCGAGGCGATGCGCTACGGCGAGAACCCGCATCAATCCGCCGGCTTCTACGCTGCGCCCGAACCGCGGCCGGGCGTCGCCGC
>DASZFX010000083.1:0-4680 GCA_035939375.1 Roseiarcus sp. | reverse complement strand
AGACGTCGAAGAGCCTGATCGCGGCGTCTCGCGACCCTGCCGCGAGCACATGGCTATCGCTGGAAAAAGCGATGGAGTTCACCATCCCGCCGGCAGCCAGCGTGCGCAGCAATCGTCCGCTCGAAGCCTCCCAGAGCTTGATCGTACGATCGCCGGAGCCGGAAGCGACGATCTGACCGTCCGGCGAGAAGGCGACAACGCGCACGGCGTGGTCATGTCCGAGGGAGGTATGCAAAAGCCTGCCGCTGGCGACGTCCCAAAGCTTGACGCTGGCGTCTCGGGAGCCCGAGGCGATGGCGCCGCCGTCGGGAGAAAATACCGCGAACTCGACGCTGGCGGCGTGGCCCTGCAGCACTTTCACCAACCGGCCGCTGGCGACGTCCCAGAGCTTGATCGTCCTGTCGACCGAGCTCGAGGCGATTGCCCGGCCGTCCGGCGAGAAGGCGACGGAGGTCACGCCCGGGTCGCGGCCGCCGAGCGAGCGTACGATCAGGCCGTTTGAAGCGCTCCAGACCTTTATCGCGCCGTCGACGCCGCCGGCGGCGATCGTTTGACCGTCAGGTGAATAAGCGATCGTCGCCGCTTCGCCGATATAGCCAGGAAATGTCCGCAACAGCCGGCCGCTCGAAGCCTCCAAGAGCTTGATCGTATGGTCGCCCCAACCAGAGGCGATCGTTCGCCCGTCAGGAGAGAAGACGACGCTGAAGACGGCGGCGTTTCCCGCGATGGTCCGCGAAGGCGCAGAGCGTTCTTCCGCTTGGGCGCCGAGCAAGTCCGGGCGCGGCAGGCCCAAAGAGGCGAAGCACAGGCCGAGGCAGACGGCTGCGCCGAGATACGCGAGATCGCGCGCCCGAAAGGCGTGTCGGCGCATAGTCCAAAGGCCCATGCCAACCTCCTTCGCTTCAAGCGATGCAGCTTCAACGTCGTCGAGCCAAGCCCTGTGCCCTTACGGTCCATTGTATTCGCTCGAGCCGATTTTTTCTATGCGCCGCGACGCATCGACGTCGCGCGAGCGCGCCGGGCGCCACAGGCTTGCCGCTGAGACGGTTCAGATGGGGATGATTGCCTGGCCGCGAGGGCGCCGCTTCACTTGTTGCACTCGGCCGCGGTCTGCGCCTCCCTGAGTTCGATCCGCCGGTTGAGCCGACGGATCTCATCGGCTGCATATTGGTCGGCGGGATCGATGGGATAGGCCTCGCTCTTGCCCTTTGGCTCCAGCACGACCTCGCCGTCAAAGCCGCCCGCGACGAGCAATTGTTTCACCGCGTCGAGGCGCTTGCCGGAGAGTCTCATATTGTCGGCGTCCGGTCCGATGTCGTCAGTGTGGCCGCTGATCACGATGCGCTTCCAGCCTGCGCCTTTCGTGCATTGCAGCAGCGCGGCGATCGCTTGCGCGCCCTCCGGCGTCGGCTGGACGCCGCCTTCCGCGAATGTGATCGGCAGCGGCCGCGTCGGAGGCGTGAAGCCGCCGACGCCAGCAAGGAACAGCCAATCGCAGGCGCCGCAGCGGCTGGTTGCGACTTTGACCGGCGACGCCAGCAACAGCGCCGTCGACATTTTGGAATAGATTCTCTCCAGCGCCTGCTTCGAGGGCTGCGCCGAGGCGTCGGGCGCCGAACAGGATGAAGGCGTCGCCTCGGCGTCGAGCAGCGCCAATTGGTACGTCAGCGAGGCCTCGCCATAGACCTTGGCGTCGTGCTTCGCCTTGGCTTCGTCGAGCAAGGAGTCGCCGCTGGCGGCGAGCAATTGCCAGGGCGAAGCGAGGCGCCTTCCGCGTTCGATCAGGGCGGCGACGTCTGCGCTGCTCCCGCCGGCCGAGGCTTTGGCCTTGGCGGCATCGAGAAGCCCAAGCGCGGCGTCGCGACCAAGGCAGGCGCGCGCCGGCGCCGAACAGGCGGAATCCGTCTTGTCGGCTTGGGCGACGAGACGATCGAGCGCATCCAGATCAGTCGTCTTGCGCGCCTCCGCCACCGACGTCGCGATCGACGAACAATCGCCCGCTTCTTCGGCCAGGCTGGAGGCAAGCGGGACGGCGCTGAGACAAAGCGCTGCGGCAAGCGCAATGCGGCGCGGCGAAATTCTCATGAATCCTCCTTCGGGGGCCGCCGATACGGCCGGCCCTCCCAAAGACGGCGGAAAATCATCGCGCTGGCCCAGCCGATCGCCCGCCAGCCGCGCAGAGGCGCGATCGACGATCGCGCCTTCGCTTCTCCGCTAACGGCGTTCGACAACGCCCCGCACGTCACTGCACGACGAAGGTGATCGCGGTTTGCGCCCGTTCGCCGCTTTCGGCCTGAGGCGTCGGCGCGACCGGCGTCGTCACGATCGTACGGGACTGGCCCGCGTCGCAGACCGCCCCGATATGCTCGGGACCTTTGTCGGTCGGCACGAACTGGAAGGTGAAGGCCGCGCCGGGGCCGGGTATGGTGGTTGGGACGTTCCCTTTGATCAGATTGTCCTTCTGATGGTCATTGGGGAAGATAATCGTGGACTCGCCCCTCTGGTTGATGTCGGTCAACGTGAGGAAGCAATCCTGCGTGCTTTGTACTGTAAACACGACGCGATCCGCCGTGCCGTACTTGCTCCTGTCGGAATAGAGCGATATCTGGAGCTTGCCCGCAGCCTTGACAAGCGCCGGCGGCGGCGTGTTCTGGACAGGCTTCTGCCCGGCGGCCGACGTGTCGAGCTTGCTGACGTCGATCAGTTGCTCGTCGGTCGCGTGCTGGACAAGCTTGTGGTACTCGCCTTCGAAGGAATCGCGCGGCACGTCGCCCTGCTCCAGCCGGCGATAGAGTTGGTTCCCCTCGTCGCCCGCCTGGCTCAAATTGTCTTTGAGCTTTTCTGGCTGATAGCCGAACTCCGCAGCCGCGCGGCGCAACGAGAGATCCTCCTCATAGCGCTTCGACAGGGCGTTGATCATTTCAACCCCGTTCAGCTTCATCGATACGTCGAGGCCCGCGCTGGCCATTGCCCCGGCGAAATGCTGCATGTCTGCATTCAGGGTCTCGTCCATCTTGGCCTTCTCGGGGTACAGGGCCTTGACCGCGTCCCTGACGGCGAGATCGACGCCATGATCGTTGGTGACGAACGGACGTATCTCGTCGGTCGCCTTCTTGATCCCGGCGTCATGGCAGCCCATGCAGGAAAGGCCGTTGATCACCGCGAGGTCGCGCTGCGACGGGTCCTGGACGATGTTGGTCGGCCCGGTGTCGAGCTTCGTGCCGTCCGCCTTGTTGAGGTAATATCCCTGGAACCCGTTCGGCAGCGTGAAGATCGACTCGCCGCCGGCGTGTTTGAAGGCGTTCGCGCCGGTTGGGCCGAGCGGATGGAGGAAGAGGCTCTGATCGTCCTTGGAGGTGCTGAAATCATAGGACGTCCAGAGATAGTCCGTCTGGCTGGTGTGACGCTCGATCATGCGATTGTTGCGCGAGACGCCGGATTTCTGGAAGCCTGCCCGCATGACGAGAAAGTCATTGATATCGTGCGTGACGTCGACGCCTATTTGCTTGGTCAGCGCGCCGAATGTATCGGGCAGAAGGAGCAGCCGGTTGTAGAGCGGCGGCCGCGAGGCGTAATTTGCAAACCAGTCGGCGCGCACATAGGGAAGCACGGTCCCGGTCGCCTCGGCGATATAGTTGAAGCCCTGAATGTCCGGCTTGGTCGCATAAGGATAGAGCGACAGCAGGACGTTCCAGTCGTTCGCCTTCCAGCCGAGATCGTCGAGATTGAACGCGATGATCGTCTGACCGGGGTCGATCGTGTTCAGGCGAACGACCAGAGAGCGGCGCGCAAGGCTGTTCAAAAGCTTGACCGCGCCCTGGCGATAAACCTTCAGCGATTCGTCAGGTTCGCAGGCATCATAGAGGCTGGTCAACGTCAGATAGCGCATGCCTTTGACACGCTCTTTCTGCTGCTTGTTCAGATCATCGGTGATGAATCGAACGATGTCCTCGTTGCCGAGGAAGGTGCGGCCGGCGCAGGCGACGGCTTCGTTGTTGCCGAGCGACAGGATCCAGGCGCGCACCGCCTCCACGTCTTCTTTCGACACTTTGGGCAGGTCGCGCGGCGGCAGATAGTCTTCCGGACTGGCAAGGTCATCAGGCATCGCGCCGGCGCTGATCTTCTTGAAGAGATTGGACGCTTCGGGATTGCCCGGGAAGATGTAGTTCGAATTCGCCGCCAATTCGTCGAGCTTCAGGATATTGCCGAAGCCCTTCTTGGGCCGCTCGAGCGAATATTGCAGCATGCCGGACTGATGGCAGCGCGAGCAATGCTTCTCCAGCACATCGAAGGCCGCCTTGGCGACCGGGTCTTTAGGCACGGCGATGTCCGGCGTTAGCGGCGAGAACGGCGCGTCGCCCCCGTTCGCCAGCGCCGCCGTGGCGGCAAGGAATACGAGGCCGATCGTGGCCCCGATACGAGTGAGAGAAGCCATGGCGCTCATTTCATTCCTCGCGTGGTTCGCGTAGTGGATCGTCTAGCTGCTGTTCGACATGCCATCGGATCAGAAGATTACGGTACGGATTCAATTGGCGCCCGTCAGCGCGATCGGATAATCGGAGACGGTCGAGGGGCGCAGCATGACGGCGTGTTGGGCGCCGCCGGTCAGGTCCTTGACCCGATTGACCACATAGGCGTCGAGTTCGGAGAGCGTGATCGCGCCATTGTGCAGAAGGTCGG
>DASZFX010000082.1:0-5551 GCA_035939375.1 Roseiarcus sp. | reverse complement strand
CCGACCTTCTGCACAATGGCGCGATCACGCTCTCCGAACTCGACGCCTATGTGGTCAATCGGGTCAAGGACCTGACCGGCGGCGCCCAACACGCCGTCATGCTGCGCCCCTCGACCGTCTCCGATTATCCGATCGCGCTGATCGGCGACTGACGGCGCGCGAGGGCGATTCTATTCAGTTCATTTGCGCCCGCGAAACAATGCGCGAGCGCAAGCAATTCCCGCGAAAGGGGGTCTTGCGCCATCCCCGACGTTGGAATGATAAATACGCCGGCCCGAGCGATCGATCGCAGAGATCGGCGCAGCCAGGCGGTAGGGAGGATAGGAGATGCGCAGATCAATTTTCGTCGCGGCGTCGATCATCGCGGGCTTGAGCTGCGCCGGCGCGGCGCCGGCTTTGAGGGTGACCAGCCCTGACATAAAGCCCGGCGCAAAAATCGCCGACGAGCAGGTGGCCGGCGGGTTCGGCTGCTCAGGCAAGAATATTTCCCCGGCGATCAGTTGGTCCGGCGCGCCTCAAGGCGCCAAAAGTTTCGCGATGTCGATCTATGATCCGGACGCGCCAACCGGCAGCGGCTTCTGGCATTGGGTCGTGTTCAACATTCCAGCGGGCGTGACCTCGCTGCCGAAAAACGCGGGCGATCCGAAAGCCAGCCTGATGCCGACTGGCGCGGTCCAAAGCGGCAATGACGCCGGGACCAAGGGCTATTTTGGGCCATGCCCGCCCAAAGGCGACCGGCCTCACCATTACCACATCACCGTTTTCGCGGTTGACGTCGACAAGCTTGATGCGGACGAAAACGCTACGCCCGCGGTGGTCGGCTTCAATCTGCACTTCCACACTTTGGCGAAGGGCGTTTTGACCGGCCTCTATGGGCGTTGAGACGAGGCGGAACCGCGCCTGGCCTTTCAATCCAACCGGCGCGTCGATAACGAACGCTATGCGACGACCGGCGCTGAGTCGCCGGCTTGCAAATCCCACAAGCGCGCCAGGGGTTGAAGCTCGGCGCGCCCCGTTTGCGTCCGGCCGCGGGCGCTGGTAGCTTGGATGACAATTTCGTAAGGCGCGGCCAAGCGCATTAGGACTTCGGAAAGGAAGCCGGGGCAAATTGACCTTCACCATGTCGTATTTAAGCGCTCGCCGCGAAACGACGGGCGCGGGCTGCGCCGTCGGATGCGGCGGGCGTGGTTGCGTCGTCTTGAGTATGCGTCGATGACAGAAGCTTTCCGATGGCCGGCGAGTAAGCCATCGGCGCGGCGTTTCGCCGAAGCCTGCGCCGTCGTCCTGGCCGCGGCAGGCCTTCTTGGCTGCGCGGAAACCTCGTCGCCGCGCCACGTCAGCTCTCACGAATATTTTTCGCCGAAAGTCTACGGGCAGGCGAGCCCTCGCGTGGTCGCGGACGGCGAACCCATTCCGCGCGGCGGCGGCGCCTATCTCGTCGGCCACGCCTATCGCATCGCCGGCCACACCTACGTTCCGCGCGAGAACGACAACTACACGGCGATCGGAATGGCGTCCTGGTACGGAGACGCCTTTCAAGGCAGGCGTACCGCCAATGGCGAGGTCTATGACAAGGATTCGATATCGGCGGCCCATCCGACCATGCCCTTGCCGAGCTACGCGCGCGTGACCAATCTCAGCAATGGTCATTCGATCATTGTTCGAGTCAACGACCGCGGCCCCTATCACGGCGGACGGGTGATGGATGTTTCCTCTCGCGTCGCCGACGCTCTCGATTTCAAAGGCACCGGCACGGCGCGGGTGAAAGTGGAATATGTCGGCCGCGCTGCGTTGGAGGGCTCCGACGACGCCAAATTGCTGGCGACGCTGCGGGTCGATGGCGCGCCGGCTACGTTGGACGGATTGCCTGGCGGCAAGCCTGTGATGGTCGCCGACGCCATCCTTTCCCCGGTGCAAAAATTGACCAATGTCTTGACGCCGGCCCCGGCGCCCAAACAGCCGCCGGCCGAGCCTGCGCCTGACATGGTCGCCGTCCAGCCTCAGCCGATGCGCCCGACCCCGGTCAATCTGCCGACCCCGCCCTCGCGCCCCTTCGATCTTGGCACGATCCCGAACGCGACCATTCCGGTCGCCTTCGCCGGACCGACCGTGTTGCCGCCCCGGCGTCCATCAGCCCACGACAAGGCGGCCGCCGCGCTCTATTTCGCCGATAGCGGCGAAATTCGGATGAGCCTCGATCGCAACGGCGAGCCTTTCGCGAAGCTGAACCTGCAAAAATTCCTGCCGATGAATGGGACGCCCTGAAGCAACGCTTCGCCGTTGATTTGCCGCGTCAACCGCACCACATTCAGGGTGTTGAAGCGAATGGGTCGTTTCGGCGCGGGCGTAAGGACGCCGCTTTCCCTGTGTGGCGCATCCCTTTAGCCTTTGTCGCCTACGCAGTGTTGGCTGCGTACGGCGGCTTGCGGGCGGAAGCCCAGGCCTTCCAGAGCAATGCGCCTTTCGCCTATTTGATGGACTTCGACAGCGGCGCCGCGCTCTACGAGAAGAACCCTGACGCCGCGATGGCGCCGGCTTCGATGTCGAAGCTGATGACCCTTGAAGTCGTATTCCGGGAATTGAAGGAGGGCCGACTCAAACTCGACAATGAGTTCGAAGTTTCCGTAAACGCCTGGCGCACCGGCGGCGCGCCCTCGCATGGCTCGGCGATGTTCCTTGCCGTGCACAGCAAGGCGCGGATCGAGGACCTCATTCGCGGCGTCGCAGTCCAATCGGGAAACGATGCGGCGATCACGCTTGCGGAAGGAATTTCCGGTACAGAAGAGAGTTTCACCGCGCTGATGAACAAGCGCGCCGGCGAGCTCGGCCTGACGCATTTGACCTTCGCCAACCCTTGGGGCAAGGCCGATCCGCATGAGCGCGTAACGCCGCATGAATTGGCGCTGCTCGCAGCCCATATCATTCGCGACTATCCCGATTTCTATCACTATTTCGGCGAGAAGGAGTTCACCTGGAACAAGGTGCGTCAGCTCAACCGCAATCCCTTGCTGACCATGGATATCGGCGCCGACGGATTGAAGACAGGGGAAATCGCCGAGAGCGGCTATGGTCTCGTCGGATCGGCGGTTCAGAACGGGCAGCGGCTCATCATCGTCATCAATGGGCTGAAGAGCGCTCAGGAGCGAGCCGAGGAGGCGCGCAAATTGCTGCAATGGGGATTTCGCTCCTTCGATCCGCGCACGCTCTTCCAGCCGGGCGATGAAGTCGGCGCGGCGCAGGTCTATGGCGGCGCCAAAGGCGAAGTCTCGCTCACCTCGCCGAAGCCGATCAGGGTCTTTCTGACCCACGGCTCGGATGAAAGGCTCAGCGCCAAGATCGTCTATCAGGGACCCTTGATCGCGCCGGTGGCCAAGGGCCTCGAGGTGGCCCGCCTCAAAGTTTGGCGCGGACAGACGCAAATTCTCGACGCCCCGCTCGAGACGAACGAAGACGTCGGCGTCGGCAGCCTGCAGCAACGCGCCTTGGACGCCGGCATGGAGCTGGCCCTGGAGCTGCTGCGCAAGCCCTTCTCGAGAAACTGATGGCGAGCGCGAAAAGAGGCCGCTTCATCACCCTCGAAGGCGGCGAGGGGGTCGGAAAATCCACCCAAGCCGATTTGCTCGCCAAGCGGCTTGACGACGCCGGGCTCAAGGCCGTGACGACCCGCGAGCCGGGAGGCTCGCCGCGCGCCGAAGCCCTGCGGAAGGTCATCCTTTCAGGCGCCGCGGCCGCTTTCGGACCCTCGGGCGAGGCTCTATTGTTCACAGCCGCCCGGATCGACCATATCGACAAGAAAATCTCACCGGCGCTGGCCGCCGGCCAATGGGTGATCTGCGACCGTTTCGCCGATTCAACCCGCGCCTACCAGGGCGCCGCCGGCAAGCTCGGCGTGGGCCTGATCGACAGTCTCGAGAGGGTCGCCGTCGGCGAGACGCGGCCGGACCTCACCCTGGTGCTGGACATGCCGGTCGAGGCGAGCCTCACGCGCGCCGCAGAACGCCGCGAGGGCGCCGCCAAGCCGGATCGCTTCGAAGGGGAGGGGCGGGCCTTTCACGAGACCTTGCGAAAGGCCTTTCTCGATATCGCCGCCGCCGAGCCGAAACGCTGCATCGTCATCAACGCCGATCAGCCGAGCGAAGACGTCGCCAAGGACATTTGGGCGCATGTGCGCGAACGGTTCCTGAAGTCGCGGCGGACGGGAGCCAAACGTTGAGCGGTCCATTGCGCGAGGGAGCGCCGGAGAGCGACGTCTATGACGGCGCGCCGCATCCGCGCGAGGCGGAGACGCTCATTGGCCATGCCGCGGCCGAAGCCGAATTGCTCGAGGCCTATCGCGGCGGCCGGCTGCCCCACGCCTGGCTGATCGGCGGTCCGGCCGGGATCGGCAAGGCGACGCTCGCCTGGCGCTTTGCGCGTTTCGTACTTGCTCACCCCGATCCCTCCTCGCCTGAAGTCAAAGCCACGCGCGATCTTGCCGTCGCCGCCGAGGCGCCGGCGGCTCGGCAGATCCTCGCGCAGGCCCATCCGGACGTCGTTGCTCTCCGCCGGATGTGGAGTGCGGACCGCAAGGGCTTTTACTCGGATATTCGCGTCGAGGACGTCCGGCGCGCGCTGCAATTGTTTCAAAAGTCCGCGGGGGCGGGCGGCTGGCGTATCTCGATCGTCGACACCGCCGAGGACCTCAATCGGTCCGGGGCCAATGCGCTTTTGAAAATGATCGAGGAGCCGCCGACCCGCTCCTTGTTCCTCATTCTTGCCCATCGCCCCGGCCTGACGCTGCCGACGATCCGCTCGCGCTGTCGCCGCTTGCAGCTCGATCCGCTGCAGCCCGCAGCTATCGTGCAAATCCTTCGCGGCCTCGGCGCGCCTTGGAGCGAGATCGGCGACGGCGAACTCGCGGCCGCGGCCAAAAGCGCAAACGGCTCGGTGCGCGAAGCCTTGAAGCGGATCGATCCCGAGCGCGCCGAGATCGAAGCGATGATCGCGGCCGCGATCGCCAGTCTGCCAGAATCGGACGGCCGCGCCGTCCACCGCCTCGCCGAGGCGGTGGCCGCAAGAGGGGCCGACGACGCCTTCGAAGGCCTGACGCTGGCCGTCTATGACTGGCTCGCCGAACGGGCCGCGGCGCGGGCAGGCGAGGGCGCGTCGCGTCTTGCGCCTCTCGCCGAGCTGTGGGACAAGGCGCGCGCCGCGTCGCGCGATACCGAGACTTATAATCTCGACAAGAGGTTGCATGTCCTGTCGCTCTTCGCCGAGCTTTCCGGCGCGGCGCGCCGACTTTAAAATCTCGACGGTCGCAGGACAAAGCTGATGAGCGAGCGCGAAAGATTCTACATCACGACCGCGATTCCGTACGCCAATGGCGCGCCGCATATCGGTCACGCCTATGAGCGCATCGCGACCGACGCGGTCCAGCGCTTCATGCGGCTCGACGGGCGCGACGTGCTTTTCGTCACCGGCATGGACGAGCACGGTCTCAAAATGCAGCAGACTGCGGCCCGCGAGGGGTTGACGACGCAAGCGCTTGCCGATCGCACGGCTGCTCAATTTG
>DASZFX010000081.1:0-6095 GCA_035939375.1 Roseiarcus sp. | reverse complement strand
TCATCATCGCGTCGCTCTTCTTGGCCGAGCGGCTGGTAAACGAGCCGAGCAATCCGACGATGTGGGCGCTGCAAAGCGCCAGCCTGATCATGATATTCGTAACCGGTCCCGGCAACGCTCTCACCATGGAGACGTTTCCCGTCAACATGCGCTCGACCGGCGCCGCTATCGCCTACAATCTCGCTGTCGCCATCTTCGGCGGTCTCTCGCCATGGTTCGTTCAGCGGTTGATCGCCGCGACCGGCGATAAATTCATGCCGTTCTACTATATGGACGGTTGCCTCATCCTCTCGCTGATCGGGCTTGCCCTCCTGCCGAACAGACACGCGGATCCGCAGTGAGCAGACGAGGAGCCGCTCGGCAGGCGCGTTGTATTGCGCCTTACAGTCGCGCCAATTCGACGGCGACTTGCGCGGCGAGCGTGGCGTTGGCCTCGACCAGCGCCATATTCGCTTCGAGGCTGCGCCCGCCCGTCATTTCAACGAGGCGACGCAACAGGAACGGCGTTACGTCCTTCTGGCCGATCCCCTGCGCTTTTGCCTCGGCCACGGCTTCCTCGATTCGCGCCTCGATCTGGCCGGCGTCGAGCGCGTGAGCCTCTGGGATCGGATTGGCGATGATGAGGCCGCCAGGTCCGATCTCGCGCTGAAGCCGGATCATGCGGGCAAGGTCATGCAAGCCGTCGCATCGATGGTCGAGCCTGACGCCGCTCGAACGCGCATAGAAGGCGGGAAATTCGTCGCAGCGATAGCCGATCACCGGCACGCCGTGGGATTCGAGGAACTCCAGCGTCTTGGGTATGTCGAGGATCGATTTCGCGCCGGCGCAGACCACCGCGACCTTGCTGCGCGATAGTTCGACCAGATCGGCCGAAATATCAAGAGTCTCGGCGGCGCCGCGATGGACGCCGCCGATGCCGCCGGTGGCGAAAATCTCGAGGCCGGCGAGCGCGGCGATATACATGGTCGCTGCGACCGTGGTCCCGCCCGCGCCGCCGCGGGCGAGGACCGCGGCAAGGTCGCGCCGCGACGCCTTGACGACGCCGCCGGAAAGGCGCGCGAGCCTTTCGAGGCCTGCTCTGTCGAGGCCGACGACCAGGCGCCCATCGACGACGGCGATCGTCGCCGGCGTCGCGCCTTGCGAGCGCACGGCTTCTTCGAGTTTCAGCGCCGTTTCGAAATTTTGCGGAAACGGCATGCCATGGGTGATGATGGTCGATTCCAGCGCCACCGCCGGATGGCGCGCCTCGATCGCCGCCGCCGCTTCCGCGCCAATGTCGATCAGGCGATTTATCGTCATGGACGCGGGAGCTCCGTCATGGCGCATCGGCGCGATGGCATTTCGCTTTCTCAATACCAGCTTCATGCATTGAGGCAACGCGGCGGCCAAACCATTCGTTCCCGGGGCGCTCGTCCGCCCTCCGCGCCTTGGCCGCGAACGGGCCGACGAGAAAGGCGCTTGTCGCCGAGTATGGACGGTCGTAACCATGTGCGGCTGTCGCGACGGCGAAACGAGGTGGGCCATGAGCGCCGTAAGTCGTCAGGATCATTGGCGGAACGTCTACGCGTCAAAGCGCGAGAACGAAGTCAGTTGGTTTCAAGACAGCGCCGTCCCATCGCTTGAACTGATCGAAGGGACGAGCGCCTCGCCGCATTCTCACGTCATCGACATCGGCGGCGGCGCATCGCGCCTCGTCGACAATCTCATCGCCAAGGGCTTCAATCACTTGGCGGTGCTGGACCTCTCCGAGACGGCATTGCGTTCCGCTCAGGCGCGGCTCGGCGCGTCCGCGGCCAAAGTGGAGTGGATTGTCGCCGATGTCGCCGCCTGGGAGCCTCAGCGACTTTATGATGTTTGGCACGATCGCGCCGCCTTCCATTTTTTGACGGAGGCCGCCGATCGCGCGGCCTATATCGACCGCCTCGGGCGCGCCCTCCGGCCTGGAGGTCACGCGATCATCGCGACATTTGCGCTTGACGGCCCCGAGCGGTGCAGCGGATTGCCCGTCATTCGCTACGATGCGGCCAGTCTGAGCAAGACGCTCGGCCCTCCCTTCGATCTCATGGACAACCGTCGGCACGAACACATCACGCCATGGGGGGCAAAGCAGCAATTCCAGTTCAGCGTGCTTCGTCTACGGCCGGCTGGCGCCGATATCGCGTAAGTCGCCCGGCGCGCTCGATCCGGGCCGCGTGTGAACTGCTGAAGTGAGCGTAGCCGCGCGAGGCCGGATCTGAATTGGCGCCGCGTCGGGCCTCGTGCTATGCGCAGGACGCCCGGCATGATTTTAAAGTCCCGAACACGAAGCGGCGGCCATGGACGAGAAGAAACCGGACCATCTCAGAAGCGTGCCGCCGAGCCTCAAAGCGGCGATGCGCCGCGCGCGGGTCGAAGGCGCCGAGCAGAGCCATGCCGTCGCCGATGTGCGCGAGGCGGAGATCGCGCGGCTCGAGATTCTCGAAGAGGCCGTCCGCCCCATCCTCGAACAATTGCCGAGCGACGTCGATATTTTCGACCCCGGCATCGCCTATGGCGAACGGCCGCGTTTGTTCATCGACATGATCGGCTTCGTCGAAATGGCGCATGACCGGCGCTTCTATCGTTTTCAACAGGACACGCGACACGGCCGCGCGGTCATTGCCGAGAGCGACCGCGTCGAGCGGATGGTCGAGGCGATCGCCAATTACATCGCGCGAAGGCTGGTCGAGCGCGAGCGTGCGCTCGCCTCCGACTGGCGCAGCCGCGCCGCCGCGCCCGGCTCGACCGAGACCGCGAGCGCCAAGATTCAGCCAAAGACCAGGTCAAAGACCGAGGCGAGGAATGCGTCCGTCGAGTCGGCGGCTGCGGGCGGCGGCGTACGCGAATTGGTCTTGACGTTTTTTACGATGCTCGGCGCGCTCACCTTCTGCGCCGTGGTCGCGCTCGCTTTGCTTTTGCTCTGGCAGTCGCATGGTCGCGCGCTGTGGAGCGCGCATTTCGGCGCGCCGCCGTTCTGAGGCGTTCGTTCAAGCCGACCGCCGTCGCCGCCGGTCTACGGTTGGCATGTACTCACCTTGCTGGCTTTGCCGACCTCACGGGTTGATTTCCCGAATCTCTCCGAATTCGCGTCCATCGGCGAGCGGCCCGCGCGCCCGTCCCGAGACGCGCCAGCCCTCGGCGTGCCGCTCCAGCCGCAAGAGATGATAGGCCGCGTGAAAGCGCGGCGCACGCAAGCGCGAGGAGGCGGAGGGCGCGCCGATGATCGGAATGCGCCCGCCCACCGCTCGCGAGGCCGGCGACTTCAGATAGGTGATCGAGCCGACATGGTTGTGGCCATGCAGGATGAGTTCGGCGCCGGCGCGAATGAGGATCGCCTCCAACGCAGGCGCGTCGACCAGACGGCGCATCGGCGCGGCGCCCGATCGCAACGGCGGATGATGGATCATCACCACCCGGGCGAGATTTTTTTCGCGCGTCTCGCGCAGGATCGCCCCGAAGCGCGCCAATTGCTCGGGACCGAGACGCCCGGTCGCCATCAGCGGACCGGTCGGCAAGCCTGAGGAAAGGCCGATCAGCGCGACGTCGCCGCGAAGGCGCAGATAAGGGAAGCCCGCGCCCGCGGCGGGCGCATCGCCCGTGACCCAGGGCGCGAAAGTCGCCGCAAGATGCGGCATCGATTCGCGCACATAGGCGTCATGGTTGCCGGGCGTGAAACTCACGTCCTGCGGCGAGCCGAGCGTTGCGAGCCAGGCGGCGGCGGCGGGAAATTCCGCCGGCAGGCCGATGTTGAGGATGTCGCCGGTCATGGCGACGTGATCGCGAGGGTGAGCGAGGAGGTCGGCGACGAGGCGGCGGAGCAAATCCATGTCGTGGACGCGTCCGCGTCCGCGCCGCCAATTGATGTAGCCGATCCCGCGCTTGCCGGCGAGCTCCTTCAAGGTGGGCCGCGGCAGCGGCCCGATATGCGCATCGGTCAGATGCGCGACGATGAAGCTCATGCCTCTTGCTCGATCGGGCGCTGGTAAGGGGCGATCATGCTCGTTCGGTTGTGGCAGGATTCGCGCGAAATGTGGAAGCGCTGTGTTGCGCGACGACGAGGGCGGCGCGACGTCCGCATCCCGTCAAGCCCCGCCGATCAATATTCCGGCGAGCAGGACCAAGACGCCGCCGATCACGACCTGGAACGCCGCCTGGAGGAAGGGCGTATCCATGAATCGCGCGCGGATATAGGCGATCGCCCAAAGCTCGAAGAAAACGACGACGGAGGCGACCGCGGTCGCAACCCAGAAGGCGTTCGGCCAGGAATCGGGCACGAGATAGGGCAGGGCGTGACCGAGACCGCCGATCGCGGTCATCAAGCCGCAGACGCCGCCGCGGATCAGCGGCGCGCCGCGTCCGGTGAGCGAGCCGTCATCGGACAGCGCCTCGGCGAAGCCCATGCTGATCCCGGCGCCGATCGCCGCGGCGAGGCCGACCAGAAAAGTGCTCCAATTGCTATGCGTGGCGAAAGCCGCCGCAAAAAGAGGCGCGAGGGTCGAAACCGATCCGTCCATCAGCCCGGCGAGGCCCGGCTGCACATATTGCAGGACGAACATGCGCCGGGCGCTAGCGTCCTCTTTGGCGCGAACGTCCGTCGGCAGGTTCCTTTCGGTCAGCTGATGGGCGAGGTTTTCGTGGCCCTGTTCGATGATCGCCATTTCGCCGAGGAGCCCGCGAACCCGGACGTCGGTCGCGTGTTCGGCGGCTTTCGAATAAAAGCGCGCCGCCTGGAACTCCATGGTTTCGGCCTGCTTGCGCACCGTGTCGAGCGGCAGGTTCTTGGTCAGCCAGATCGGCCGGCGCTTAAGGAAGCCCTTGACGTCCTCGCGCCGGATCGGCGGCAGATTTTGGCCGAAGCGCTCTTGGTACATGGTGAGCAGTTTTTCGCGATGACCCTTCTCCTCTTCCGCCATCTCCTGGAAAACCTTGGCGGAGCCCGGGTAGCGCTCGGCAAGGTCCTCGGCGAACGCCAGATAGATCCGCGCGTCCTCCTCCTCGGCGGCGATGCCGATGGCGAGAATTTCGCGCTCGGTGAGATCGGCGAAGGCTTTCATTGCGGGGCCCCTGCGTATTTATAATTCTTCTAAAGAATGGCCCCTGGCGGTTCAACCCGCTTCGGCGCCCTGGCGGTTGAATTGGGTCTCCCGACGATGGCCCATAGCATGCTAGCCAAGCGCCCGGCGCTATCGCCGCATGATGCGTTGGAAGAGCCTTTGTGACCGATCGACCGACGTCGCTGCCTCAATGGGTGAGGTCGCGGCTCTTTCACCTCTTTTTCGTCGCGTCGCGGCCGATGACGCTTGGCGTGCGCGCGGCCGTCTTCGACGCCGAGGGCCGCGTCTTCCTCGTCCGCCACACTTACGTGCCCGGCTGGCATTTTCCCGGCGGCGGGGTCGAGCGCGGCGAGACGGCCCTCGACGCGTTGACGCGCGAACTCAAAGAAGAAGGCAATATCGCCGTTGAAGAGGAGCCGCGCCTGCACGGGCTCTTCTTCAACCGGGCGGTTTCGCCCCGTGATCATGTCGCGCTCTATATCGTGCGCCGTTACGCCCAAAGCGCGCCGCGCCGCGCAAATTACGAAATCGCCGAGACCGGCTTTTTTGCGCGCGACGCATTGCCGGAAGGGACGAGCCGCGCGACACGCGCACGGCTCCATGAGATTTTGGACGGCGCCGTATTGGCGAGGACCTGGTGAGCGAGGCCGGGACCATCGGGGGAGGATTGAAATTCGCGCGAAACTCAAAATCCGCATCGCGGCGACTGTGGCGTTGATTTCGGCGCATTCCGGGATCGCCTTTGGCGAGGACCTGCCCGGCGCTGGCGCATGCGTGGGGTGAAGAGCGGCGCCAGATGAAGGAGAAATACGGGCTCGCCTGCGACTAGCGCATCGGATTTGCAATTTGAATTGCCGAGGCTCTCTGGAAACGAACGCCAACGCCAGGGGCGCCATTGTTTGGAACAGTGACCGGAACGCGCCGGTCGAAAGGTCTGTCAAGGGCTTTAGCCGCCTTCGGCGGCGCGCAAAAGCGCGCCCTTGACAGACCTTTCGGTCGGCGCGTTCCGGTCACTGTTCCAAA
>DASZFX010000080.1:0-5307 GCA_035939375.1 Roseiarcus sp. | reverse complement strand
GAAAGAAGGCGCGGTCAGGCGTCAGACAGAGGGCTGTTTTCATGAGGAGGCGCTGGGCGGGGAGCGCAAGGCTAACACGCGCCCCGCCAGCGAAAAAGACGCTATTCCGCCGCCGTGACTCGCGCGACAGGCGCCGCGATTTGCTCGGGCGCGCGCCTTCTGCGCGCGCGATGCGGCCGGTCGGAGGCGACGAGGAATCCGACATTCGGCGGCGAGAGGAGCAATTGGCGAATCTGATCCTCCAACATGCGGTCGGCGTTGGTGACCCTCTCGCGCAGGTGCCGAAGCTCGAGCCAAGACTCGATCAGGAACGTTTCGACGAAGCGCCCGGTATCGGCCGGGTCCTCGAAAACCCCCCATGCGAAAGCGCCGTCGCGCTTGCGCTCGTAGCCCATTTCCTCGATCGCCGCGAGGAACGCGACGCGATCCTTGGGGTCGATGCGATATTCGACGGTGACGAGGACCGGACCTCGATCGTTTTCGACCGCGTGCTTGAAGGCCGGGGCGCGCCAATGCATCGAGGGCGTCAGGTCGAGCCCGGCCGCGGTTTGCAGCTTCCAACGCCAGGTCAAGGGAACCGCGACGACAGCGCCGGCGGCGGCGATCAACAGCGCCATCGAAACGCCCTCCATGCCGGCGATATGGCCCCATATGGCGCTGCCGGCGGTCATTGCGCCGAAATAGACGGTGAGGAACACCGCCAGCCCGCGGCCGCGCACCCAGTCCGGCAGGGCCACCTGGGCCGAGACGTAAAGCGTCGCCAAGACGATGGTCCAGGAGCCGCCGGCGACGACAGCCGCACAAAAGGCGAGGGCGGGCTCGCGCGCGAGGCCGAACAGAGCGAGCGCCAGCGCCGTGCCGAGCGTTCCCACGGCGCCGAGACCATCGGGTCCGAACGCCGCCTTCAGCCAGCCGAGCGTCAGCGATCCAATGATCGCGCCAAGGCCGATCGCGCCGAGCAGGGCGCCATAGAGTTCCGGCCCATTGTTCATCTGCTGGCGCGCGAGAAGCGGCAGCAACGCCCAATAGGCGCTGGCGAAAGGAAAGAAGCCGAGGGCGCGCATCAATGTCGCCCGCAAATGCCGGCTGTTCGCCGCGTAGCGCAGACCCGTGCGCACCGCGCTCGTCAACCGCTCGGCAGGCAAGCTCTGCGAGCATTTTCGTTTCGGCCGCCACCACAACAATCCGGCGATGATGGCGAGGTTGCCGGCCGCGAAGGCCCAGAAGGGCGAAGCGATTCCAAATCCGGCGATCACGACGCCGCCGAGCGCGGGTCCGACCGCGCGGCTGAAATTGTAGCCGGCGCTGTTGGCGGCGGTGGCGTTGTCAAGGTCGTCGCGTACTACGAGAAGAGGCGTGATCGCTGACCACGCGGGCGCGGTCAGCGCGCCGCCGACGCCGAGCAGGAACGCGGTCAACAGCAACGCCGCCGGCGTCGCCAAGTGCAGCGAGACCACGGCCGCGAAAATCGCCGCGAGAATCGTGACGATGATCTCGACGAAAATTAGCAGCCGGCGCGGATCGATGATGTCCGCCAGTGCGCCTGCCGGAAGGGTGAACAGAAACATCGGCAGCGTGGTGGCGACCTGCACCATCGAGACCGCCATGGGGGTCGCGTTGAGATTGGTCATCAGCCAGCCCGAGCCGGTGTCGAACATCGCGGCGCCGATGTTGGCGACGATGCTCGACGTCCAGATCACCGTGAAAGCCGTTTGGCCGAACGCGCCCCAACGCGAAGGAGCGACGCCTCCGGTATCCACACTCGTGCTCAAGTCTGTCTCCGCGCATCGGCGCGCTCAACGGCGACGTTTCCGCGCCAACTCTCGCGGCATGTCGCGCGCCTCATCTCGTTCGACGCAGTCAAATCAACGTTTTGGATGAAATCAGCCACGACGTTGCGGCCCGCCCGCCGCGTAATCGGCGTCTTGCGCGACGGCGCATATGGCGTTGGCCGCTCGTTGATCCATTTGCTTACTGCCCCACGCTCGACAATTATCACTGCACATAATGTTAGAAGGCGGGCGCCTCAAGGCGCGCCTTTTTCACGAAATGGACAACTTGCGGGCATGGCCCATTTCAAAGCCGTTCTTCTTGCCGCTCTGGGGTGCCTGGCGCTCGGCGCGGGACCGGCGTTCCCAGCCAATCCCTTGAATCTGCAATCAAAACTTTGGATTCTCATACTGAAAGATCGGCGCCTGGTCGCCGATAATGGCGAATTTGCCTCCAAAGAAGAGGCTCAGGCGTTCCTGACGAAGGCGCTGCCGCTCGCGACGGCCGGCAACCCAAAATATCGCTCGGGCGAGGGCGCGCTGACTCAATGGCTCACCAGGGAGATCGCTTTCGGCCCCGGAAAAACGGCGAAGGGCGTATCGGTCGCCATGAAAGAGGACATTTTGGAATTTCGGAATGGCGCCCAGAGCGCCACGGGGACACATGAAGTCCAGTTTGCGATTGAGGACGTTCAAATATCCGAGCTGACGGACAGCAAAGATCTCACCGAAAACGGCGACAAGGCCGTTGGCGTCATTTTTCGCTGCATTTCCGGAAAATGCATCGCGGGGAAATGGAGCGGCGCGCCCACGCCTGCAGACTGGTCCGACATCTCGATCCAGGACTCCAGTTTGCGCGCCAAAATTCTTGCGGCTTTCCAAATGCTTAAGCGCGCCGCAGACGAGCCGCAATAAGGCGCCGACACCCGAAAGCGACCGGATTTTCCGCGCTCAGACTTCGACGTCCGAATTGACCAGCGAGAAAAACTCGTTGCGGGTCATCTGGTTATCGCGGAACACGCCAAGCATCCGACTGGTGACGAGGTCCGCCCCGTGCTTCTTGACGCCGCGGCTCAGCATGCAGTGGTGCGTCGCCTTGATCACCACGGCGACCCCGCCGGGCTTTAGTACGCATTCGATCGCATTGGCGATCTGCGCCGTCATGCGCTCCTGAATCTGCAAGCGCCGCGCGTAGGCCTCGACGACGCGCGCAAGCTTGGAAATGCCGACGACGCGCCGGCTCGGCACATAGCCGACCCAGGCGCGGCCGATGATCGGCGCCACATGATGTTCGCAATGACTCTCGAAAGGGACGCCCCTGAGCACGACCATTTCATCGTAGCCGTCGACCTCTTCGAAGGTCTTCTGGAGGATTTCCTCCGGATCCTCGTCATAACCGCAAAAATATTCGCGGAACGCGCGAACGAGCCGCTGCGGGGTCTCCTCGAGGCCGTCGCGATGAGGGTCCTCGCCGATCCAGCGAAGGATCGAGCGGAAGGCGTCCTCCGCCGCACCGTCGCTCGGCCGCGCATCTTCGACGGCAGAGCAATTCGATGATTGCGCCACCAATTTCGTGTTCGCCATAATTTGTCCTCGCGAGCGCGCGGCGCTCTTCGTCAGCCTTGTATGCGCCTTGCTCCCGCCAGGCGAGCTAAAAAACGCCGAAGCAATCGACGAATCTCAATTCGGCCTGAGTTCGACGCCGACGCCCTTGTTCACAAACTGCAGCGTATAGGCCTTCTTATAGTCAGTGTCGGCCTTGACGATGCCGGCCTTCACCATCTTGTCGAAGAAATCCTTCACTCGCTCGTCGGTCATGGCGCCGATGCCGTATTTCAGCGTGTCGCCGGAATCAACAACGCCATATTCCTTGAGCTTGCCTACCGAGTAGGCGATCTGCTCGTCGGTCATCTCGGGATTGTCCTTCTTGATCGCCGCGTTCGCCTTGGTGTTGTCGCCATAAAGATAATGGTACCAACCGATCGCCGAAGCGTCGACGAAACGCTGAACGAGATCCGGATTCTTCTCAACGATCTCGCGGCGCGTCTCGATCAAAGTCGCGTAAGTCGAGTATCCCTGATCGGCGAGGAGGAAGACGTTTGGCTTGAACCCGCCCTGCTTCTCCACTCCGTAAGGTTCGGACGTCAGATAGCCCTGCTGAATCGAATTCTTGTCGGTGATGAAGGGTGCGGAGTTGAAGGTATAGGGTTTGACGTTCTCTTCCTTGAAGCCCCAAGCGACGCGCATCCAAGAGTAGAACGAGTTCAGCGCTCCCTGGCTGACGAAAGCGGTCGCCTTCGGCAAGTCGGTCCATTTGTCGAGCCCGACGCCCGGATGCGACATCATGATCTGCGGATCTTTTTGAAAATCCGCGGCGACCGGGACGGTTGGAATGTTCTGCTCGACGGAGAGAAAATCGCCCAGCATGTCCCCGCCCATGAAGAACTCGATCCTTCCGGCGACAAGCAACATGCCGCCGTTGGTCTGCGGCCCGCCCGGCATGATGGTGACGTCGAGGCCGTATTTAGCGTAAGTGCCGTCGACGACGGCTTGGTAATAGCCGCCTGCCTCCGGGTCAGCGAGCCAATTGGTGCCGAATGTAACCTTGTCGAGAGCAAGGGCGGAGCTCGCCGGAACGATAAGGCCGGCGAGGAGCGCCAGACCCGCTGCCCCATAATTCGCGCCGCATCGCAACTTGCGACGATTTCGACCCTCTTGACGAGACCCGGACGAGGGACGAGCAAGGCCCGTCGGCGTTAGGCAATCCATGAATCCCTCCCTTGCTCGGGCGACATCGCCAAAGAAACAGGCCTGACGCTGCGGATCCCTCCTCGAGAGGCGAGATTCGAAGCTCCAAGAGCGCCGTTCCCTTGGGAGTCCCCTTATTTCTGGAATTCATGTTGCACTTAGTCGCGCACTCCCCGCAAGTGCGAACTCGCAAGGCCCGAGAGGCCGCAAGCGATAAATCGGCCGAGTGGACAGGCGCCGCGGCTTCCCCCAGGATCGACGAGCGGCGGCTGACGGAGCGCCATTTCGAATGCGTCTATGGATCAAGGACCCGCTCGCCATTCTCGCGGAGGGCGCGGAGCGCGGCCTCGTTGTCGAGGGGACGCGCATCGTGGAGATTGTGGGGCGCGGCAAGATTCCGGCCGCCGCGGTCGATGCGACTTACGACGCTTCGCGCCACGTCGTGCTGCCAGGCCTCGTCAATGCCCATCACCATTTCTATCAGACGCTGACCCGCGCCCATCCGGCGGGGCTCAATCGGGAGCTGCTGCCCTGGCTGGTCTCGCTCAATGCGATCTGGGCGCGGCTGAAGCCGGACCATTTTCGCCTGGCGGTACGGCTGGCCCTGACCGAATTGATGCTGTCGGGCTGCACCACCGCGGCCGATCACCATCAATTGTTCCCGCTCGGATTGGAGAACGCGATCGACATCGAGGTCGATGAGGCGCTGAAGCTCGGCCTGCGCATGACGGTGACGCGCGGCTCGCAGAGCCTTTCGCAGAAGGACGGCGGCTTGCCGCTTGATGAAATC
>DASZFX010000079.1:0-1553 GCA_035939375.1 Roseiarcus sp. | reverse complement strand
GAGTTCTGCAAGAAAGGACGGCTCTCTGTTGTTGACGTCGCCAAGCAGCGCCGCCTCCGCGCTTGAAAGAGCGGTCGCGTCGCTAAGATCGGTCGCGATTTCCGTCGGCGTCAGCGGCGCGGCCCGGGCGAAGCCGCCGTTGAAATGCACCGCCGACGTCTCGAGGCGGAATATCGCGAAATCAGCGAAGCCCGCGTAGAGTTTGGCCTTTGGATTGCGCGCGAGATAACGCGCTTTGGCTTTTGGATCGCGATCCTGCGCCAGCGCGCCGACAAGCGTCAGGCGAGGACGGTTGAGCGGATCGCCGCGCAGGCGCGGCGAGGTCAAAAGCAGCGAGGCGCGCGCATCGAGGGCCAAATTCTTAGTGTGGCTGGAAAGCGTCGACAGGAGAAGCAACGGCGCGCCGTTATAGTCGCTGGCGACGCCGACCAGCGTGACGAAAGGCCCGCCGCTCGTGCGATCCTGCGTCGCCAGCGCGGCCTCCCGCGCAACACGCAGAAGGCGCTTTGCCTCCGCCTTGGCGTCGAGAGCGCCGCTATGGGGTTCTTGGTCTGACATGACGAGGGGTTTTCGTCTGATCCGGGCGTCTCGGTAATTCGAGGCGGCGTGTATATTGTTAATTATATCAATTATTTATGTGCCATCACGATGCAGGTCAAGGTTACTACCAAAGATCGACCAAAGATAGAAGACGACGTGCGATGCCGGGCTCGTCCGTCGACGCTGAGTCGCGGCGCCCTGAGACCGGCGACAAAGATCGGCGGCGCCGTCTGCAATGCGCCTGATGCACAAAAACAACGCCGACGCTGTTTTCCACCGCGTCGGCGTATTCCCTATTGCAGCCTGTTGCAACGCACCATATCTTGGCCGTGCGGCGAAGTCTTCGCCGTATGCCCTCCTTGGGCGTTTCCTCCCTAGACTTGGGCCACTTTCGAGTGGCCCTTCTTCTTATAGGGAAGCTGATTAAGCCTCAGTCCCTGCACCGGCGCAAGGCGCATCCCGCTTTTAAAATATTTATATATGCTGGAACAATTCGGCGAAGTAACTGCCGAGAAGCCGAGCGGCGACTGGCGTTTGCGCCGGGGCCTTCCGCGTCTACCCATACTCCTCCGCCCGCGGCCCTTTGAACGACGCCTGGCGCAACTCGCCGGCGGTCGTGAAGCCGCGATAGGCGAACTCGGCGCGAAACCCCGGCTTTATCCAGGCAGCGCCCTTGACCTTGAGGCCCGCGAACGACCCTCTTAACTGCGCGCGTCACGGCGTCCCGAGCGTCCGCCGTAACTTTCTCGAACTCGTCATCTGAGAGAGCCCAGAGCGTGCGGGCTTAGTGGGCAAAACCTTGTCTATGCCTTGCGATGCGAGCGTCGGGCGTTCAGCTGGGTTAGCTGACAACCCGGTAGACTGATAGGGTTTGACCGGGGCGGGCTGAATAGCAGCATCGATCCGCCCTGGCGCTATTTCGCCGCTTGAACTTGAATGCTGTCGGCGATCGCCTGCAGGCTGTCCTTATTGTCCTGTTCGCCTTCTGGCGAGCCCCAATAGTAGAGCAGCAA